>DATDBD010000386.1:0-25956 GCA_036525015.1 Lysobacter sp. | reverse complement strand
GTGGCTGTCTTCCATGTCGAACAGCGTGCGCGAGGAAATCGCGACTATCAGGGGATCGGCGTCACGGTCGGGCATGGGGCCATTGTGCCCCCTCCCCGCACACTGGAACAGTCGGCAGGCCAGACTTCGCGAAGGACATGGGCCCCAGCAATCCGTGATTGGCGTCACGCGCTCGGTGCGGGCACGCCTGCTCCCACTGCTAGGCTAAGAACCGCGACCCCCAATGGATGGGGGAAAGGGAGGGGGACTCCGTGTTCAACTGGAAGATGCGTAGGGCTTCAATAATCGCCGTGATCGGCGTGGTGTGCGCAGCGACCGGAATGGCGTACTGGGACGGCCCGCTTCCATCGAATGTCGTCGCCGCAAGTCCTGCGACGAAATCATCCGAGCCGGCTGCCCGACTCATGGCGGCCCCCGGGGTATCCTCCACCGCCGCCGACACTCCGCCATCGTTCTCGTTCAAACCGCTGGTCTTGCAGTTCGTGCACAGAACAGCCAGCGCCGTGGCCATCGGCGACGTGACCGGTGACGGCCTCCACGACATCGTCGTGGCGACACGCACTACCGGTGGACCCATTGCGCCGCCGCCGGGTACCGGCAGCGTCTGGATCTACGCACAGAATCCCGATGGGTCGTCGCAAGCGCCGCTGGTAATACCCTTCCAGGCCGGCGCGGACGTGGGTGTTGGCCTGGTCTTGGGCGACCTCAACAACGATGCGATCGCCGACATCGTGGTCCAGCATGCCCAGGGCATCACGTTGCTGGTCGCGGATGGCGCGGGTGGCTTCAAGGTCAATCTGCAGCCTGGTGCTTACATGACCGGCTACCCGTTACTGGCGGTGGCCGACATCGACCTCGACGGCAACCTCGACATCCTCCACGGTACCTCCTCTGCATCGACGCTTTACCTGGGAGACGGCCAGGGCGGCATCCGCGGCTCGCGCACACTGGAGGGCGGCGATCGCCAGGATCTCAAGCTCGCCGACGTCACCGGCGATGGGCTGCCCGACCTGGTGGTCAGTGTGATCAGTACGGGCGATCTGATCGTATACCCGCACGACGGCGTCGACGGATTCGGCCCGCCTCGCGTGTATCCCAAGCCACATGGCTGGTGGGGAGCAGGATTGACCATCGCCGATTTCAATGGCGATGGGCGCAATGACGTTGCGATCGGCGAACACAAGAACACGCCGACGCAAGTCTGGATGCTCTTCCAGGATGCCAACGGAAACCTGCTGTCGCACCAGTCCCTGCCAAGCTATGACAACCCCGGCATCCTGCTGGCCCACGACCTGGACCGCGACGGGCGCGATGACCTGGTAGTGGTGCACACCGGCTGGTCCAGTCTTGGTTTCTACCTGCAAGGCGAAAGCGGAATGGGCGGCGAGCAGCGCATCGACAATCTGCAGACCCAGATGGTGAATCCGCACGGACTCGCTGCCGGCGATGTCGATGGCGACGGCTGTGGCGACGTGGCGTTCGTCAGCGAGGGCTATCTGCACCTGCTCTACGGCCAGGATTGCCACCCGCTACCGCCTGCCGGCATCGCCCACGATATCGACGGTGATCGTCGCTCCGACCTGCTCTGGCGCACCGACGACAACATGCATTGGGCGTATTGGATCATGCACGGTGCCGTACGCACTGACGGCATGTCCTATGCGATCGGGGCGGGATGGCGAATCGTGGCACGCGGCGATTTTACCGGCGACGGTCGGACGGACCTGATCTGGAGCGACGGCATCCACATGCAGATGTGGCAGCGCGACGATGCCGGCTATCGAGGCATCTCCATGCGCGACTACCCGGCGGGCTATCGCGTCGTTGCCTCCGGCGACATCGATGGCGACGGTAAGGCCGACCTGGCGTGGCGCGACGACGCAGACACCCTGATCGCCCTGTGGCGCATGGACGGCGCTGAGGTGATCGATGGCCGAAACTTCAAGTTGCCACCGGGCTGGCGCGTGGCGGGCTCCGGCGACCTCGACGGCGATCGCCGGCTCGACCTGGTGGTCACCGACGACACCCGGATGGTGCTGTGGAGTGGCAAGGCCAATCTGACCTTCGTACCGGCGGCAATGGGCGGCTATCCGCTGGGATGGGCTCTGGTCGGGTTGAGCGACGTCGATGCCGATGGCACGTCGAACCTGCTCTGGCGCCATGCGGCCGGCGGGTACTTCGTCCACTGGAACATGCGCGGCCCGCGTCGCGTCTCCGGCACCACGTTCCATGTCGACGGGTCCTGGCGAGTGATCGACACCGGCGACTTCGACGGGAACGGCGCCGGCGACGTGCTCTGGAGCAACGGCGAATTGGTTCAACTATGGGCTTCGCTCGGCGACAGCTTCGCGGGATGGACAGTTTCCTATTATCCCCATGGATGGTCGGTCATTCCCGATCCGTGACCGGGAATGACTGCAGACCTTCGCCTCACGCCCCGCCTGATTCATGGCGCTGCATCTCATCAGGCGGAGCCTGAACCGCTAAGATCGGCCAGGGGAGCCTTGGGTATGGAGCCTGGGCATCAAGGGGGAAACAGTGAGATCAACCGTAAAGGCGCTTACCTGCGTCCTGGCGTGCTTGTCCGCCTGCGTCGCGGCGGCCTATGCCCTGCAGGGCGTGAATCGACCATCCGCAAACCCGTACCTGCGGACAGCGGGAACGACTTCAACCAGTAAACAGGGGTTTCAGCCTACGGGAACGATGGCGGCCATTTCCACGGCCGTCTCCGAACCGATCTTCGGCCTGACGGCACCGAGTTCGCCCGCGACGGCGATACCTTACGCCGACTCGGTCGCCATAGGCGATGTCACCGGTGATGGTCGCGACGACCTGATACTTGCGACGCAAAAGAATGTTTTTTACCCCGCCGCGCGTGGCGAAGTGACGATCTTCGTGCAGGCCGCCGATGGCCAACTGTCTCCCGTCAGCTACTCGTACGAGTCCACGGCAGTCCAGACCTCCCTCGCCCTGGGCGATCTGGACAATGACGGCACCAAGGACATCATCGTAGGACACGACACCGGCATCACCATCTTTCTGTCCGACGGACAAGGGCATTTCGGCGTTCAGCGCCATACCTCGGTCGGACCCAACATCCGCTTGGTGGAGGTAATGGATGCCGACAGGGATGGTTCGCTGGACATCGCTGCGGTCGACAGCGTTTATGCAGCACAGCCGACCCTGAGGATCTTCCTCGGCGACGGCGCAGGCAGCATCCTTTCGAGCCGTGTCGTCTCGACATTGCCCAACCAGCCGCAGGACATGGGGGTTGCCGATGTCACCGGGGACAGTGCTCCGGACATCATTTTGAGTAACACGGAAGTGACCGTCTTCCCGCACAACGGAATCGATGGCTTCAATGAACCCGCGCATTACCCATCAAAGCAGAACTGGCCGTACTCCGGCCTGGCGATCGCGGACTTCAACGGCGATGGGCTGAACGATGTTGCCGTGGGCGAAGCGAAGAACTCGCCAACCCAGGTATGGATCTACTCCCAGAAGACCGACGGAAAACTCGCAGAGCCGGCGGCCCTGTCCACCTACGATGTTCCCACCAGCCTGGTGGCCCACGACCTGGACCGCGATGGCCGCGAGGACCTGGTAGTCACGCACAGCGGCTGGGCCAGCGTGGGCTACTACACGCAACAATCCGGCGCCTTCGGCACCGAGACGCGCTTCACGGTGCAGGCGTCGCGCGAAACACGGATCCTGGCTGCGGGCGACCTCAACGGCGACGGTTGCGGAGACGTCGCGATGGTGAACCCAAGGACGACGCTCAGCTTGATGTGGGGTTACAACTGCAAGCCGCTGGCTCCAGTGGTCACGCGCCGGGACATCGACGCCGACGGCAAGACCGACATGCTTTGGCGCAATGCGCCGAAGACCCATTGGGTTTATTGGCTCATGTCCGGCGGTGAACGACTTGGCGGCGTCAGCTATGCGGTCGGGGCCGATTGGGACATCCTGGCCAGCGCGGATTTCGATGGCAACGGCCACGAAGACCTGATCTGGTCCAACGGTACGCACATGCAGATGTGGCTCGGTGGAGCTACCGGATATACCGGGCAGGCGATGGGGAATTTCCCCACGGGGTATCGCGTGGTCGCCGTGGGTGATCTGGACGGCGACGGGAACTCGGATCTGGTCTGGCGCGACGCCTCGAACAACATCGTCGCCGTCTGGTTCATGAGCGGCGCCGACATCATCGGTAGCCGCGCCGACATGCTGGGCACCCAGTGGCGCATCGCAGGCGTCGGCGACCTGACACGCGATCGCCGTCAGGATCTGATCGTCGCCAGCGATACCCGCATGATGCTCTGGCAAGCCAACCCCAACCGCACGTTCACACCGGTCGCGATGGGCGGCTACCCGACCGGCTGGCAACTGGTGGATGCAGCCGATATCAACGGCGATGGCTTTGCAGATCTTCTGTGGCGCCACTCGGGCCAGGGCTATTTCGTCTACTGGACGATGCGCGGCCCCAGGCGTACGTCAGGCGTCCAGTTTGCCGTCGATGGGACGTGGAACATCCTGCAGACGGGCGACCACACCGGCGACGGTCTGGCCGACGTTGTCTGGACGAATGGATCGGTGATGCAGTTGTGGGCGTCCGATGGCTACTCGTTCTCAGGCGCCTGGATGCCGGACTATCCGCAGGGATGGTCCTTGGTCCGGTAAATAACACTACGGCACGGGAGGGCTGGTCCAAGCCCTCCCGCTTCCGCGACTGCGCAATCGCAGCTCTGCAGCCAGCCCCTCAGCCGCTGGTGAACTGCTCGGCCAGCATGCGTTCTTCGAGGTTGTGCTCGGGATCGAACAGCAGCGTCACGGTGCGGTCGTGCGACTCGCGGATGGTGACCTCGACCACGTCGCGCACCTCGTGCGAATCGGCCGTGGCGCTGACCGGACGCTTGTAGGGGTCGAGCACGCGGAAACGCACCTCGGTGTCGGCCTTGAGCACGGCGCCACGCCAGCGCCTCGGACGGAACGCGGCGATCGGAGTGAGTGCGATCACGTTCGCCCCCAATGGCAGGATCGGGCCAAGCGCCGAAAAGTTGTAGGCCGTGCTGCCGGCCGGCGTCGCCACCAGAACGCCGTCGCAGATCAACTCGTCCAGGCGCGTCTGGTCGCTCAGATCGATGCGCAGGTGCGCGGCCTGGCGCGTCTGGCGCAGCAACGAAACCTCGTTGTAGGCCAGCGAACCCACCGTGGCGCCGGACTCGGTCTGGGCGATCATCTCCAGCGGCCGCAGCACCGCCGGCTCGGCTGCGTGCAAGCGCTCCATCAGGCCGTCGCCGCCGTGGTGGTTCATCAGGAAGCCGACGGTGCCCAGCTTCATCCCGTACACGGGCTTGCCCAGTCCGCCGTGCCGGTGCAGCGTCGACAGCATGAAGCCGTCGCCACCCAGCGCGACCAGGATGTCGGCATCGGCGGGTTCGTGTTGGCCATGGCGTGCGACCAGTTCGGAGAGCGCGCCTTGCGCTTCGTCCGCGGGACTGGCGAGGAAGGCGATGCGAGGCGTCGCGGTCATCGGCGGCTCCGACTGAATGCGCGAAGCATAACCCGGGTCGCGGCTACCAAACGAAAAGGCCCGGCATCGGCCGGGCCCCTTCGCAACTCATGGCGCTTGGATCAGCCCGCGGCGGCGAGCTGGGCCAGGCGGCGCACCGCGACCGACAGCGTCGGGTAGTCGAGCGACTTCTGGGTCAGCAGGTCGGCGAACATCGTCTGGGTGAAGCGCAGCGAGGCATCGTCGCGCTTCAACCAGGTCTCGACCTTGGCGTCGGCGGGCTTCTTGCCGCCATCGCCCAGGATCTGCGAGACCAGCGTCCGCGCCTGCGAGGCCAGTTCGTCGCGCAGCGACCCGCGGGCCAGCGCCTGCCAGCGACCATCCACCGGCAACTGCTCGACCTGCTCGTACAGCCACGGGATGTTCAACGCCGTACCCAGCGCGAAGTACGCCTTGGCGACCTCCACCGGCGACAGCTTGCGCGCCAGCGCGATCTCGACGATGTCGCAGCCGAACTCGAGCACCGGCAACGCCGCCAGTTGCTCGGCCAGCGCTCCCAGCACGCCCTTGCTCTTCCACTCGTTGAGGCGCGCGGCATAGATATCGCGACGGGTGGCGGTCATCACGCCAGGTATCGCAGCGCGCACGACCTTGAGGCCGTCGCTGTAGCGCGCCATCGCCGTGGCGATCTCCGGCATCTTGCCCGGACGCGACAGCAGCCAGCGCGACAGCGAGCGCAGCAGATGCCAGATCACCTGCAACGCATCGACCTGCACCGCCTCCGGCACCTTGCCGTCGAGCGCGTCGATCTGTGCCCACAGGGCGCGTGCGTCGACCGCCTCGCGGGCGATGGTGTAGGCCTCGGCGACTTCGGCCGGCGTGCGACCGGTGTCCTCGGTCATGCGCAGGGTGAAGGTCGCGCCCATGCGGTTGACCATCGAGTTGGTCACCGCGGTGGCGATGATCTCGCGCTTCAGGCGATGGCCTTCCATCGACTTGGCGTACTTGGCCTGCAGCGGCTTCGGGAAGTAGCGCACCAGTTCCTTCGACAGGTACGGGTCTTCCGGAACATCCGAATCGAGCAACTGCTGGAACAGCACGATCTTGGAGTACGACAGCAGCACCGCCAGTTCCGGACGCGTCAGGCCCTGGCCGCGCGCCTTGCGCTCGGCGATCTCGGCATCCGAGGGCAGGAACTCGATCTGGCGGTCGAGCAGGCCCTGCGACTCCAGCGTGTGGATGAAATGCTGCTTGGAGCCCAAGCGGTGCACGCTCATCCGCTCCATCAGGCTGATCGCCTGGTTCTGGCGGTAGTTGTCATTGAGCACCAACTGCCCGACCTCGTCGGTCATGTCGGCCAGCAGCTTGTTGCGCGCCGGCAGCGTCAGCTTCTTCTTCTGCACCTCACCATTGAGCAGGATCTTGATGTTCACCTCGTGGTCAGAGGTGTCCACGCCGGCGGAGTTGTCGATGAAGTCGGTGTTGAGCAGCACGCCGTGGTGCGCCGCTTCGATGCGGCCGAGCTGGGTCATGCCCAGGTTGCCGCCCTCGCCCACCACCTTGCAGCGCAGGTCGCGGCCATTGACGCGCAACGCGTTGTTGGCACGGTCGCCGACGTCGGCGTTGGTTTCGCTGCTGGCCTTGACGTAGGTGCCGATGCCGCCGTTCCACAACAGGTCGACCGGCGCCTTGAGGATGGCGCTGAGCAGCTCCACCGGGCTCATCGCGGTCACGCCGTTCTCGATGCCGAGCGCGGCCTTGATCTCCGGCGACAGCGGGATCGACTTGGCCGACCGCGCGAACACGCCGCCGCCCTTGCTGATCAGCGACTTGTCGTAGTCGTCCCAGCTCGAGCGCGGCAGCTTGAACATGCGCTCGCGTTCCTTGAACGTCTTGGCCGCATCCGGGTTCGGGTCCAGGAAGATGTGGCGGTGGTCGAACGCGGCCACCAGGCGGATGTGCTTGCTCAACAGCATGCCGTTGCCGAACACGTCGCCGGACATGTCGCCGACGCCGGTCACGGTGAAGTCCTGGGTCTGGCTGTCGCGTCCCATCGCGCGGAAGTGGCGCTTGACCGACTCCCATGCGCCCTTGGCGGTGATGCCCATGCCCTTGTGGTCGTAGCCCACCGAGCCGCCGGAGGCGAACGCATCGTCCAGCCAGAAGCCGTGCGCGCGGGCAATGCCGTTGGCGATGTCGGAGAACGTCGCGGTGCCCTTGTCGGCTGCGACGACCAGGTACGGATCATCGCCGTCATGGCGCACCACATTCGACGGCGGCACGATCTTGCCTTCGACCAGGTTGTCGGTGATGTCGAGCAGGCCGTTGATGAAGCGCTTGTAGCAGGCCACGCCCTCGTTGAACCAGGCGTCGCGGTTGACCGCCGGATCCGGCAGGTGCTTGCAGAAGAAGCCGCCCTTCGAGCCGACCGGCACGATCACGGTGTTCTTCACCATCTGCGCCTTGACCAGGCCCAGCACCTCGGTGCGGAAGTCCTCTCGGCGATCCGACCAGCGCAGGCCGCCGCGGGCGACCGGGCCGAAGCGCAGGTGCACGCCTTCCACGCGCGGGCCGTACACGAAGATCTCGCGGTACGGACGCGGCTTGGGCAGGTCCGGCACCTTGGACGAATCGAACTTGAAGCTGATGTAGTCGGCCGGACCGCCGTCGGCGCGCACGCCGTCCTTGTACTGGATGTAGTAGCTGGTGCGCAGCGTGGCGTCGATGACCCCGACGAAGCTGCGCAGGATGCGGTCCTCGTCGAGGCTGGCGACGCGGTCGAACAGGCTCTTGAGCGCAGTGCGGGTGACATCGACCTGCTGCTCACGCTTGCCGGCGCGCGCATCGATGACCGGCTGCAGCGTCGCCAGGGCCGACTCGTCGCCACGGGCCAGGGCCTGCAACTGACGAGTGAAGCGGTCCATGCCGGCCTTGATCTCGGCCTTGCTCTCGCGGCCGGTAGCCGGATCGAACTTGCCCTCGAACAATTCCACCAGCAGGCGCGCCAGCAGCGGATAGCGGTTGAGCGTCTCTTCGACGTAGCTCTGCGAGAACGGCACGCCGACCTGCAACAGGTACTTGCAGTAGCCGCGCAGCATCGCGACCTGGCGCCAGGACAGATTGGCGGTGAGGATCAGGCGGTTGAAGCCGTCGTTCTCGGCGTTGCCGCGCCAGATCTGGGCGAAGGCCTGTTCGAAGTTTTCGTCGAGGCTGGAGACGTCCAGGTTCTCGATGGCCGTCTCGACCTCGAAGTCCTGGATGAACAACGGCATGTCGTCGACGACCAGGCGATACGGTTGCTCGGAGATCACCCGCAGGCCCATGTTCTCCATCATCGGCAGCGCGTCCGACAGCGGGATATCGTCCTTCTGGCGATAGAACTTGAAGCGTAGCCCGCCCTCGCCGCGATGCGCGCGGTACAGACTCAGGCGCAGGTCGTCCGGACCGCTCAGGGCGGCCAGGTTATCGACGTCGTCGGCGGCGATGCCGGCGCTCACGTTCTCGATGTAGCCCGCCGGCAGCGCACGGCCATAGCTGCTGGTCAGCGCCAGGCCACGTTGTTCGCCATGACGGGCAATCAGTTGCTCGCGCAGGTCGTCCTGCCAGTTGCGGACGATCGCGGCCAGTTCGACCTCGATGCGGCTGCTGTCGGCGTCGATGACCTCGCCGGACATCGGCCGCACGATCAGGTGCAGCTGCGCCAGCGGAGACTCGCCGCCGAGGCTCACAGAGGAGTCGATATGCTCGCCGTGAAGCTCGCGTTTGAGCATCTCCTCGATGCGCAGGCGCACGTCGGTATTGAAGCGATCGCGCGGGATGTAGGCCAGCACCGAGAAGTAGCGGCCATAGCGGTCGCGACGCAGGAACAGTTTGCTGCGCACGCGCTCCTGCAGGCCGAGGATGCCGGTGGCGGTACGCAGCAGTTCCTCTTCGGTGGACTGGAACAGCTCGTCGCGCGGCAGGCTTTCCAGGATGTGGCGCAGCGCCTTGCCGCTGTGGCTGTTGGGCACCAGGCCCGACTTCTGCATTACGTAGTCATGGCGCTGGCGCACCAGCGGGATGTCCCACGGGCGGCGGTTGTAGGCGCTGGAGGTGTACAGGCCGAGGAAGCGCTCCTCGCGGATCGGCTTGCCCTTGGCGTCGAAGCTCAGCACGCCGATGTAGTCCATGTAGCCGGGGCGGTGCACGGTGGCGCGCGCGTTGGTCTTGGTCAGGATCAACGCATCGACCGAGCCCGACTGCGGCATGTAATGCGCCGCCAGCGAGGTCAGCGGGCGCGGCTTGCCCGCGTCCTGTCCGCGCATCAGGCCCAGGCCGCTGCTCTGGACCGCGCCGAGCATTTCAGCGTCGCCCTTGCCGGCCACTTCGTATTCGCGGTAACCCAGGAACGTGAAGTGGTTGTCGGCGGCCCAGCGCAAAAACTCCTGCGCCTCGCGCTTGCCGTCGTCACTGACCGGCAGCTTGCGCGAACCCAGATCCTCGGCCACCTCCAACATCTTCGCGCGCATCTGCGGCCAGTCGCGCACGGCGGCGCGCACGTCGGCCAGCACCGCTTCCACGGCCTTGCGGATCTTCGGCATGGCCTCGGCCGGCTGGCGGTCGATCTCCAAGTGCATCAGCGACTCGGGCACGCCCTCGCCGACGCTGACCAGCTTGCCAGCCTTGTCGCGCTGGAAGGTCACCACCGGATGGCCGAGCACGTGCACGCCGATACCCAGCTCCGCCAGCGCCATCGTCACCGAGTCGACCAGGAACGGCATGTCGTCATTGGCGATCTGCACGACGGTGTGGGTCGATTCCCAACCCTCGCTCTTGATGGTCGGATTGAACATGCGCACCAGCGCGGCGCCAGGCTTGCGCGAGCGGGCGAAATCGAGGAAGTCGGTGGCCAGCTCGGCCCAGCCTTCGGCGCTGTGCTGCGGCAGTTCGTCGCTGCTCATGCGCTTGTAGAACGAGTTGATGAAGGCCTCGGCCTCGGCGTGGCGCGCCTTGGGCTCGCGCTTGCGCATCGCGGCGAGGATCGGTTCGAGCGAGACGTTGCCGTTGCTCGCCTTCGTGGCCGGGTTGGCTTTGCTGGTGACGTCTTTGGCAGGCGATGCTTTGGCCGGCGATGCTTTTGCGGCGGGTTTGGCTGCAGCGTTGCGTTTGGGGCTCATGGGAACGGGTGTCCGATGGAATGAGGCCCGCGCTTTCGCGCGGGCCAGGGGGGATACGGTTCAGTACGGAGTTGACGCGGACGAGGCCTGTCGCGACACCGCGAGCGGAGGACGCAGAGCGTCAACGCCCGCATCGTGCGCGGCGACCCTGCGGTGGTCGGAGAGGTAATGACCGCCACCGCGGTCCACAGGGCAGGCGGTGGGTCGTGACGATCCGAAACGCTTCATGACGTGCTCGGCTCGGGCTGGCTTAACGCAGGCCCGTCTCGTTGCGGGCAATGACCAGCCGTTGGATCTCGCTGGTGCCTTCGTAGATCTCAGTGATCTTGGCGTCGCGGAAATAGCGCTCCAGCGGCATTTCCTTGGAATAGCCCATGCCGCCATGGATCTGCACGGCCTGGTGGGTGATCCACATGGCCGCTTCCGATGCGGTCAGCTTGGCGATGGCGGCCTCGTTGCTGAAGCGCGCGCCGCCGTTCTCGAACTGGCCCTTCTGCCATGCCGCCCGCAACGTCAGCAGCAATGCTGCGTCGAGCTTGCACTTCATGTCGGCGATCTTGGCCTGGGTCATCTGGAACGTGCCGATCGGCGCACCGAAGGCCTTGCGCTCGCGCACGTACTCCAGGGTCTTCTCGTAGGCGGCGCGGGCGATGCCGATGGCCTGGCTGGCGATGCCGATGCGACCGGCATCCAGCACGCCCATGGCGATCTTGAAGCCGTGGCCTTCATCGCCGAGCACTTCGTCGGCCTGGGCGACGTAATCGTCGAACTCGATCTCGCAGGTGGCCGAGGCGCGGATGCCCAGCTTTGGCTCGACCTTGCCGCGATGGAAACCGGGCTTGGCGGTATCGACCACGAACGCGGTGATGCCGCGCGCGCCCTTGTCCGGCTCGGTCATCGCGAACAGCACGATGTACTTGGCGACCGGGCCTGAGGTGATCCAGCTCTTCTTGCCGTTGATGACGTAGGTGCCGTCGGCCTGCCTGACTGCCCTGCAGCGCATGGCGGTGGCATCGGAACCGGACTGCGGTTCGGTCAGCGCAAAAGCACCGATCTCGCGGCCTTCGGCGATCGCGCGGACGTACAGCTGCTTCTGCGCCTCGGTACCGAACTTGAGAATGCCGTTGCAGAACAGCGAATTGTTGACCGACACGATGGTCGAATGCGCGGCATCTCCCGCGGCGATCTCGACCATGGCCAGCACGTAGCTGATCGGGTCCATGCCGGCGCCGCCGTACTCGGCCGGCACCTCGATCCCCATCAGGCCGTTTTCGCCGAGGGTGCGGATGTTTTCCAGCGGGAACTCACCCGTCTGGTCGTGGTGCTCGGCGCTGGGAGCAATCTTTTCCTGGGCGATGCGGCGGGCCACATCCTGGATCATCAACTGCTCTTCGGTGAAGCGAAAATCCACGTCGGCACCTCGTTTTTTGCTGTTGGGCATTTGCAGACCGCGAATTGTATCCGCGCCGCGTGAATAACCCCACCACCCGGCCTCCCGAAACTTGACCGACGCAGCCCCGGGGACCACACTTATCTCTATATCGCGATAGGTTGATAAAGCACATGGACCTGGAAGGCTGGTCGTCCCGACTGAAGGTGTTCGCCGACGCCACGCGCGTGCGGCTGCTGGCGCTGATCGAGCGGGAAGAACTGACCGTGGCAGAACTGTCGGCGATCACCCGCCTGGCCCAGCCGCGCGTTTCGACGCATTTGGCAAAACTGAAGGAAGCCGGACTGGTCCGCGACCGCCGCGCCGGCGTGTCGGCCTACTACCGCTTCGACGATGGCGCCCTCGACAGTGCGCAGAAGTCGTTGTGGAAGACGCTTCGCGAAGGCAGCGACGATCCGTTGCTGCGCCAGGACGCCGAACGGGTGGCCGACGTGCTCGCCTCGCGGGCCGCCGATCAGAACTGGGCCGACACGGTGGCGGGCGACATGGAACGCCATTACTCGCCGGGCCGCACCTGGGAGGCGATGGCGCGCTCGGCCCTGCCCCTGCTCCAACCCGGCGACGTGCTCGACATCGCCTCCGGCGACGGCGTGCTGGCCGAACTGCTGGCGCCGCATTCCAACCGCTACGTCTGCCTGGACTCGAGCACCAAGGTCGTACTGGCCGCGTCCGAGCGGTTGCGCAAGCTCAGGAATGTCGAGGTGCGCGAAGGCGACATGCACGCCCTGCCCTTTCCCGACGCCCATTTCGACCTGGTCGTGCTGATGCATGCGCTGACCTACGCCGACCAGCCGGCCCAGGCCGTGGCCGAGGCCGCGCGCGTGCTGCGTCCCGGCGGACGCCTGCTGCTGACCAGCCTGGCGCGCCACGAGCACCGCGGCGCCGTCGAGGCCTATGGACACGTCAACCTCGGGTTCGCCGAGAAGGACCTGCAGAAGTTCGCGTCACGGGCCGGCCTGGACGTAACCAGCTGCGAGACCGTCACCCGCGAGCGCCGGCCGCCGCATTTCGAAGTAATTGCGCTCATCGCCCACAAGCCGGCCGAAGCCGCTTCCGGGCGCAAGCATGCCGACAAGACCACCGCGCGCCACTCCGCGAAGAAGAACTGACATGACCGCCCATCTCCCCTGGATCAACCCGCAACGCGCCGATGCGTTGCAACGCCTGCTGGCCGAGCGCATTCTCGTCATCGATGGCGCGATGGGCACCATGATCCAGCAGCACCAGCTCGATGAAGCCGCCTATCGCGGCGAGCGTTTCGCCCGCGGCTACGACCAGGCCTACGCACTCGCCGACCATGCCCATGGCGAAGGCTGCGGCTGCTCGCGCGACCAGCGCGGCAACAACGATCTGCTCACCCTGACCCAGCCGCAGATCATCGGCGACATCCATGCGCAGTACCTCGACGCCGGTGCGGACCTGATCGAGACCAACACCTTCAACTCGACCACGGTGTCGCTGGCCGACTACGGGCTGGAGCACCTGGCACGCGAATTGAACGAGACCGGCGCGCGCCTGGCCCGGGCGGCCTGCGATGCGGCGGAGGCCAAGGATCCGGGCCGTCCCCGTTTCGTCATCGGTGTGCTGGGCCCTACCAGCCGCACCGCCTCGCTGAGTCCCGACGTCAACCGGCCAGGCTTTCGCGCGATCAGTTTCGATGAACTGCGCGTGGCCTACCGGGAGGCGACCGACGGCCTGATCGACGGCGGCGCCGACATCGTGATGGTCGAGACCGTGTTCGACACGCTCAACGCCAAGGCGGCCCTGTTCGCCATCGAGGAAGCGTTCGAGGCGCGCGGCGCGCGATTGCCGGTGATGGTGTCGGGCACGATCACCGACGCCTCCGGACGCACGCTGTCAGGCCAGACCGCCGAAGCGTTCTGGTATTCGCTGCGCCACTCGCAGCCGCTGGCGATCGGCCTGAACTGCGCGCTCGGCGCCAAGGACCTGCGCGTACACGTCGACGTGCTGGCCCAGGTTGCCGACGCCTATGTCAGCACCCATCCCAACGCCGGCTTGCCCAACGCCTTCGGCGGCTACGACGAGACGCCCGAGGACATGGCCGCCGTATTGGGCGAGTTCGCCCAGGCGGGCCTGCTGAATCTGGTCGGCGGCTGCTGCGGCACCACGCCGGCGCACATCGCCGCGATTGCCGATGCGGTAAAGCCGCATGCCCCGCGCGCCCTGCCGCAACTGGAGGTGGCCGCGGCATGAGCGTACTGACCCGCCAGACCCGGCTGAGCGGCCTGGAGCCGCTGCAGATCACGCCTGAAAGCAACTTCATCAACGTCGGCGAGCGCACCAACGTCACCGGCAGCGCGCAGTTCAAGAAACTCATCCTCGAAGACCGCTACGACGAGGCCGTCGTGGTCGCGCGCCAGCAGGTCGAGAATGGCGCCCAGGTGATCGACGTCAACATGGACGAGGGCCTGCTCGACTCCGAGCAGGCGATGGTCAACTTCCTCAACCTGATCGCCGCCGAGCCGGACATCGCACGCGTGCCGGTGATGGTCGACAGCTCGAAGTTCAGCGTGATCGAGGCCGGCCTGAAATGCCTTCAGGGCAAGGGCATCGTCAACTCGATCTCGATGAAGGAAGGCGAAGCCGAGTTCCTGCGCCAGGCGCGGCTGGTGCGCCGCTACGGCGCCGCCGTGGTGGTGATGGCCTTCGACGAGGCCGGCCAGGCCGACACGATCGAGCGCAAGGTCGAGATCAGCTCGCGTGCCTATCGCCTGCTGACCGAGCAGATCGGCTTCCCGCCCGAGGACATCATCTTCGACCCCAACGTGTTCGCGATCGCCACCGGCATCGAGGAGCATAACGACTACGCCGTGGCCTACATCGAGGCCGCGCGCGAACTCAAGCGGCGCTTTCCGTTCAGCCATATCTCCGGCGGCGTTTCCAACGTCTCGTTCTCGTTCCGCGGCAACGAGCCGGTGCGCCAGGCCATCCATGTCGTGTTCCTGTACCACGCCATCAAGGCGGGCATGGACATGGGTATCGTCAATGCCGGCGCGCTGCCGCTTTACGACGACCTCGAGGCCGACCTGCGCGAGCGCGTCGAGGATGTCGTGCTCAACCGTCGCAGCGACGCCACAGAACGCCTGCTCGAGATCGCCGGCCGCTACAAGGGCAAGAAGGGCGAAAAGAAGGTCGAGGACCTGGCATGGCGCGACAAGCCGGTGCGTGCGCGCCTGTCCCACTCGCTGGTCCACGGCATCGACCAGTACATCGAAGTCGATACCGAGGAAGCCCGCAGCCAGTCGACGCGTCCGCTGGACGTGATCGAAGGGCCGCTGATGGACGGCATGAACGTGGTCGGCGATTTGTTCGGCGCCGGCAAGATGTTCCTGCCGCAGGTGGTCAAGTCCGCGCGCGTGATGAAAAAGGCGGTGGCCTACCTGCTGCCCTACATCGAGGCCGAGAAGCTGCGCACGGGCGATGCGGGGAAATCCAACGGCAAGATCGTGATGGCCACGGTCAAGGGCGACGTCCACGACATCGGCAAGAACATCGTCGGCGTGGTGTTGGCCTGCAACAACTTCGAGGTCATTGACCTGGGCGTGATGGTGGCGGCGCAGACCATCCTGGATCGCGCCAAGGCCGAGAATGCGGACCTGATCGGCCTGTCCGGCCTGATCACGCCGTCGCTGGAAGAGATGAGCCACGTCGCCCGCGAGATGCAGCGGCAGGGTTTCGCGATTCCGCTGCTGATCGGTGGCGCCACCACCTCGCGTGCGCATACCGCGCTGAAGATCGATCCGCATTACCAGTCGCCGACCGTGTGGGTGAAGGATGCCTCGCGCGCGGTGGGCGTGGCGCAATCGCTGATCAGCAACGACCTGCGCGCGCCGTTCGTGGCCGCCAACGACGCCGACTACGCCGAGATCCGCCAGCGTCACAAACAGCGCGGCGACGGCAAGCGGCTGGTCCCGCTCGGCAAGGCACGCGGCCAACGCTTCGATGGTCACTGGGACCAGTACGTGCCGCCCGCGCCGATGCAGCCGGGCCTGCATGTATTCGACGACTATCCGCTGGCCGAACTGGTCGACTACATCGACTGGACGCCGTTCTTCAATACGTGGGAGCTGGCGGGCAAATACCCGGCCATCCTCACCGATGACATCGTCGGTGCGCAGGCCAGCGAGTTGTACCGCGATGCACGCGCGATGCTGAAGAAGATCGTCGGCGAGAAGTGGCTGACGGCCAGGGCCGTGTTCGGCCTGTGGCCTGCCAACGCAACCGGCGACGATGTCGTGGTGGACGTCGGTGACGCAGTCACCACGTTGCATTTCCTGCGTCAGCAGGTCGACAAGCCGGTCGAACGTCCCGACTTCTGCCTGGCCGACTTCATCGCTCCCAAGGACAGCGGCAGGCAGGACTGGATCGGTGCGTTCGCGGTCACCGCCGGCATCGGCATCGAGGCCCACGTCGCCCGGTTCGAGGCCGATCACGACGACTACAACGCGATCCTGCTCAAGGCATTGGCAGACCGCTTCGCCGAGGCGCTGGCCGAACGCCTGCACCAGCGGGTGCGCAAGGAGTTCTGGGGCTACGCCGGCGGCGAGACGCTGGACAACGACGCCCTGATCCACGAGTCCTACAGCGGCATCCGCCCTGCTCCCGGCTATCCGGCGTGCCCCGAGCACAGCGAGAAGGCCACCTTGTTCCGCTTGCTCGACGCCGAGAACAATGCCGGCCTGCGCCTGACCGAGAGCTTTGCGATGTACCCGGCGGCGGCGGTGTCGGGCTATTACTTCAGCCACCCCGACAGCCAGTACTTCGTCGTCGGTCGCGTCTCCAAGGAACAGGTCGAGGACTACGCGCGCCGCAAGGGCGTCAGCCTGGCCCAGGCCGAGCGTTGGCTGGCGTCGAACCTGGACTACGACCCCGAATGAGGCGCGGCGCCGATACGGCGTCGCGCCGACTCACCTGCACGGCGCCCAGCGGGCCAGACCAGTCGGACTGATCCGCGAGGTCCGCGAGGTCCCGGGCTCAGGTCCCGGATGGCACGGGCGCCGATGTATTCGCTACCGACGTGGTAAGCGCGTCCAGGTGCGCCGAGAAACTCGGCAGCAACTTGCGGTTGCCGTAGCCGCTCAAGTGGTCGCCATCGAAGAAGAGCGGGCGTTGCTGATCCATGGCCGAGCACGTGGTACCCGGACACAGCAGCGGGAACGGGTCCCACACCGAAGCCCCCGGTAGTTGCCCCGCGATCTGTTTCAGCGCAGTCAACGCCGGAGCACGGAACTCCTCCAGGAACGGACGCTGGACATCCAGCCCCCGCGTGCAGATCGGGTTATCGCGATTGAACCAGTCGGAACAGCGATACGGCGGTGAACGCAGCAAGGGCTTGGGCGCTTCGAAAACGATGCTGACGCCCCGCTCGGCCAATGGCTTGAGCTTGGCAACTGCGGTCACGACACCCGCTGCGCGCACCTGCGCAGCGGCCGTGCCGAATACCTGCTCGTTCGCCTGGCGTTCGTCGAACAGCATCCATTGCTCCGACAGCCGCGGAAGCCGCAATGCCGGCAGGAACAACACGTCGCCCGCGCGAGCGTTGGCCATGACGTCGGCCAGCGTGCCATCGGCATACGCCTGGCAGTCGGGGCTGACCTCACGCCCCGCCTGCAGGCTGACCAATGGGCAACCACCCACGGCATAGAGCGTCACCGGCCGTCCGCTTTCGTAGACCAGGCGTTGCAACATTTCGCTGTAGCCGGCCGCATGCGAATCGCCCGCGACGAATAAGCGTCGCGAGTCCGCAACGGGCTTGTTGCACCCGCTGCGCTCGAAGACCCAGGCAACGTTGCCCTGAACCGGCACGTTGCGTGGTTGCAGGTGGCAACCGGGATATTCGTTGTCGAGTTCTTCGCCGCTGGGATACCAATCCCGGGCGTCGCGGGTTACCACGCTCAGTGAATAGTCATCGTGGTGCCGCGCCGCATGGCGGTAAACCGATCCGGACACGACCACCACCAGCACCGCCGCAGTCACGAAGCGCCAGTCGCGCATCCGCACCAGGCGCGGCGAATGACGCATCGGCCGTTCGACGAAGCGGTAGGACGCGATGGCCAGTGCGAACGCAAGCACCAATGCCGCCGCGCGCAGGGCTGTCGTCTCCAGTCCCACGGTCCAGCGGAACAGAACGAACACCGGCCAATGCCACAGGTAGAGCGAGTAGGAGATCCGACCGACCGCGACCACGGGAGACCACGACAACAACCGCCCGATCCCTCCCGACTGCGCGTGGTACACCAGCGCAAGCAAACCGATGGTTCCCAGAACGGGCAGCAGCCCATCCGGCCAGGGCGAATGGCCGGGTCTTGCGAACACCAGGCCCGCGATGATCAGCCCCGCCGACAGCGCGATGCCCACGTTCCGCAGCGACTGCCGGTATTGCATGCCGGGATGCCCCCTGCCCCCGGGACCTGCAATGGCTCCCCACTTGGCCAATCCCTGGTACAGCACCACGCCGGCCGCCAGTTGCCAGAAACGACTGGTCGTCAGGTAGAACGCCTCGACCTCGCGACCGCCGGCCTTCGACAGCCACCACGCATGGCCCAGCGAGGAAACCAGCGCTGCGGCGAACAGCAGCAGCGACCAGACGCGTCCTCTTCCGCCGCGGGTCCAGGCCAGGAACAGGAATGGGAACACCAGGTAGAACTGCTCCTCCACGCCCAACGACCAGGTGTGGGTGAAGGGATTGAACTCGACCTTCGGCGAGAAATAGTCGTTGCCAGTGCCCGCCAGCACCCAGTTGCTGAGGCCGAAAAACGCCATGCGCCCGGTCTCGCGACTGGTGTCGCTCAACCACGCCTGCGGAATGAACAGACCGCTGGCCACGCAGGTGACCAACAGGCAAACGATCAACGCCGGCGCGATGCGGCGCAGACGTCGCGCATAGAACCGAAGCAGCGACTCGCCGGCGCCTGCGCGCTCGAACCGGTCGACCGAGGCACTGACGACGAAGCCGGAGATGACGAAGAAAATATCGACGCCGGTGAACCCGCCCGGCAGCCAGGCGGCATTGAGGTGGTAGAGGACGACGGCCAGTACGGCCACCGCCCGAAGGCCATCGATGTACGGAAGATAGTCGGGACGCGCAGCTGCGTTACGCATGGAATCCTTTCACACGGAGCGGGCGCCGTCGCGTCAGCGGCGGCGTCGGTTTGGCGTACGGAGTTGACGCGAATTACCAGACCAGGTCGTCGGGTACCTGGTACTTCGGATCCGCATACGGATCCTCCCCGGCCGGCGCGTCCGGATCGACCTTGAGGGCGACGGAGGGTGCGAACACCGCTTCGGCTTCGGCCAGCAACGCGGCATCGACCAGCAGGTAGCGCCCGTCCATCTGCAGCACGCCGAGCTCGCCGGCGTTGAGCGCCTTCAGTTGCACTTCGGTGACGTAGATGCGCTTGATCTTGCCGCCGTAGGGAAAATGGCGCGCGATATCCGCAGCCGGGTCGTTGAGCGCCTTGTCCTTGACCAACTCGGCCAGCTTGGCCCGCGCTTCGCGACGCTGGCGCGCCTCTTCCTGCTTGGCGGCTTCGGCGGCAATGCGCTCGTCCTTCTCGCGCTGCGCACGGATCGCGTACGCCTTGGCCAGATCGATGTCTTCGCGCGTGCGGGGCTTGCCCTGCCCTTGTCTCTGCGGCGCATGCCCCTGCGGCGCATGCCCATGCCGCGCCTGCCGATGCGGTGGCTTCCCGGGTGCCGGCTTGGCGCTGCGGCCGGCATCCGGTCGCGGAGCCTGGCCACCGGGGCCCGTCGGCCGCTTGCCGGACTTTTGTTGCGCGGGGCGCTCGGGCTTGGGCGCTGGCTTGAAACCCAGTCCCAGGAGTTGGTCGCGAAGGCTGTCGCTCATAGTTCCGGATCAGTAGTGCGGCGGGGGTGGTTCTTGCGAGGGATCGGCGCTGATGGGGTTGGCCGCCATGGCGCTGCGCAGCTGCCGGAGTTCTTCCAGCACGCGATGCAACAGCAGCGCGCTGCGCGCCTCTTCGTCGCGCGCGGCGGCCAGTGCGTCGCTCAATTCGCCCAGGGCCTGTTCCTGGAACGCCAGGCGCGTTTCCAGTTCGATCAGGCGTTGTTCCATCGGCGTGCTCATTGCTTGGATTCCGTCAATCGAGCGAGGCTACGGATCGGCCGCGGCCGATGCCGTAATAAGCCAATTCGGCCGCTTCGACTTCATCGGGATGGTAAAGGTTGCGACCGTCGAAAATCACCCGGTCGGCTAGCGCCGCGCGCAACCGTTCGAAGTCCGGGCTGCGGAACTGCTTCCACTCCGTCACCACCACCAGCGCGTCGGCACCGACCAGGGCCGCGTTGGCCGAATCGCACAGCTCCAGGCCGTCGCGCTCGCCAAAGATGCGCTGCGCTTCGTCACCGGCTTCGGGATCGTAGGCACGCACCTTGGCGCCGGCCTCCCACAGTTGCTGCAGCAGGCGACGGCTCGATGCCTCACGCATGTCGTCGGTATTGGGCTTGAACGCCAGGCCCCACACCGCGAACGTCTTGTCGCGCAGCGTCGCCTGGTTTCCGTAATGGCGCTCGATCAGTTCGAACAGGTGGCCCTTCTGGCGGTCGTTGACCGATTCCACCGCGCCCAGCAGTTCGGCGCGATAGCCGTACTGGTGCGCGGTGCGCTCCAGCGCCTGCACGTCCTTCGGGAAGCACGAGCCACCGTAACCGGCGCCCGGGTAGATGAAATGCCAGCCGATGCGTGGGTCCGAGCCGATGCCCTGGCGCACCATCTCCACGTCCGCGCCCACCTTTTCGGCGATGTTGGCGATCTCGTTCATGAAGCTGATCTTGGTCGCCAGCATTGCGTTGGCGGCGTACTTGGTCAGCTCGGCCGAACGCACGTCCATCACCACGATGCGCTCATGGTTGCGGTTGAACGGCGCATACAGGCGCTTGAGTTTATCCACCGCCACGGCGCTGCTGGCGCCGATCACGATGCGGTCCGGACGCATGCAGTCGTTGACCGCATCGCCCTCCTTGAGGAACTCCGGGTTGGAGGCGACCTCGAAGGCGATGTCGGCACCACGCGCAGCCAGTTCTTCGGCGATCGCCGCACGCACCTTGTCGGCGGTACCCACCGGCACGGTCGACTTGTTGACGATCACCGTCGGCCCGCCCAGATAGCGGCCGATGGTGCGCGCCACCGCCAGCACGTACTTGAGGTCGGCGCTGCCGTCCTCGTCCGGTGGCGTGCCCACGGCGATGAAGATCACGTCGCCGTGTCCGACCGCGGTCGCGGCGTCGGTGGTGAAATGCAGACGGTCGGCGGCGTGGTTGGCCTTGACCATCGGTTCCAGGCCCGGCTCGTAAATCGGGATCACGCCCTGGTTGAGCCCGTCGACCTTGGCCCTGTCGATGTCCACGCACACCACGTTGTGGCCGACATCGGCCAGGCAGGTGCCGGTGACCAGACCGACGTAACCGGTGCCGAAGATGGTGACGCGCATGCGGATTCCCGAGAGCTGAACACTGAAGCTGAAATGGAAGACGCCGGCGGCGGACCGCCGGCGTCATGAGGTTGCGACCTTACTTGGCGCCCGGCTTGACGATCTCGAGCAGTTCGACCTCGAAGGCCAGCGTCGCGTTCGGACCGATCGGACCGCCCGGCGTGCCCTTCTCGCCGTAACCGAGCTTGGCCGGGATCCACAGCTTGTACTTGCTGCCGACCGGCATCAGCGCAATGCCTTCCTGCCAACCCGGCACGACCTGGCCGAGCGGGAACACGACCGGCTCGCCGCGATCGTAGGAGCTATCGAAAGTCTTGCCGTCAAGCAGCGTGCCCTTGTAGTGCACGCGCACGACATCGCTGGCCGTGGGCTTGGGACCTGTGCCTGCGGTGACGACTTCGTACTGCAGGCCCGAAGCGGTGGTCTTCACGTTCGGCTTCTTGCCGTTCTCTGCCAGGAACTTCTGGCCGTCCTCGAGATTCTTCTTGGACTTGGCCATCATCTCGGCGATCTGCTTGGCCTGCATCTTCTGCATGAAGGTCTCGTTGATCTCCTGGGCCTGCTTCTCGTCCATCAGCAGTTTCTCGCCGGCCAGCGAGCTCTTGACGGCCTTGGCGACGACGTCGAAATCGATCTCGTCCTTGATCGGCTCCAGCGACTTGCCCAGGCCCATGCCGATCATGTAGCTGACGCGGTCCTTCTCGGTCGGAAGCCCGGCAATGGCTTTGCCGTCGGCGGGCTTGCCCGCTTCCGCGGCAGGCGCGGTCTTGTCGGCATCGGCTTTGTCGGCGGACTTGTTGCAACCGGCTGCAAACAGCGCGAGCGAACCCACGGCGAGTGCGAGCGCGGTATGACGCAGGTACGGATTGATCGACATCTAAATGGACTCCTGGAGACGTACTGGAACGTGGCAGACCGCGGATGCAGCCGACAGCCAGACAAGCTGCCAGCCACGAGCTGAACGACGGGTGTTACATGAACATCATTGCCGACCGGCAGCTCAGAGGATGGCCATCAGTTCGACTTCGAACACCAGCGTAGCGTTCGGACCGATGCCGCCCTGCGGCATGCCCTTGGGTCCATAGGCCAAGTCGCCCGGAACCCAGAACTTGAACTTGCTGCCGACCGGCATCATCGACACGCCTTCGGTCCAGCCAGCGATGACCTGGTTGAGTGCGAACTCAGCCGGCTGGCCCCGACTGTACGAGTTGTCGAACTCGGTGCCGTCGAGCAGCGTGCCACGGTAGTTCACGCGGACGCGATCGGTGGCCTTCGGACGCGGACCGGCGCCCTGGCGCAGCACCATGTACTGCAGGCCAGAGCCGGTCGTGAACACGCCCTTGGTGCCCTTGTTCTGAGTGAGGAAGGCCGCCCCATCGCTGCGGTTCTTCTCAGCCATTGCGGTCACTTCGGCCATCATCTTGTTCTGCACCTTCTGCTGGAAGGCCTGGCGCACCGTCGCCATTTCGGCTTCGCTCAGCAGCGGCTTGCCCTTCGCGAACGACGTGCGGATGGCCTGCACCAGCACCGGCACTTCCAGCTCATCCTTGATCGGCGCCAGCGAACGGCCGACGTCGGCGCCCACCAGATAACCGACCTTGTCCTTCGCCACGTCCGGCACCTTGGCGTCGGCCGGCGCCTGGCCGGCGCGCGACGCGATGCGCAGCATCAGCGACTGGCCGACCGTCTTCGCCTCGGTCTCGGTGATCAGCGGCTGCTTACCGGCGAAAGCGTTGTCGACGGCGCGCTGGAACGCGGCGATGTCGAGGTCGGGCGCCACCGGTGCGATCGACTGGGCGATGTCGCTGCCCACCATGTAGCTGGCTTTTTCGCGGTCGGTGGTCAGCACGGTCTTGTCCTGGGCAATTGCAGTCGCGCTGATCAGCGTGGCCGCAGTGGTAAGCAACACGGCTGCGCCGCGCACGAAAGCCTTCATCGGGTTCCTATCTCCTGTCGCGCACCGCGGAGGCGGTGCCGGGTCACGTATTGTCGCGATCGTCGGCAATGCCGGCAATTGCGGGTTTGCTGCATCCAGCAATGCTCAGCGCGAGCGCGGCGCCTTCAGCGCCTTTTCGATGGCAGCCACGACGGTCGGATCGTCAGGCGTGACCTTGCTGCCGAAACTGGCGACCAGCTGCCCGTCGCGGCCCAGCAGGTATTTGTGGAAGTTCCACTTGGGCGCCTCGCCGGAGGCCTGGGCCAGGGTGCGGTACAGCGGCGTGGCTTCGTCGCCCACGACATGCACCTTCTGGAACATCGGGAACTTCACGCCATAGGTCAGCGTGCAGAACTCCTGGATCTGCTTCTCGTCCTCGAATTCCTGCGCCTTGAAGTCGCCCGAGGGGAAGCCCAGCACCGCAAAGCCTTCGCCCTTGTACTTGGCGTGCATCGCTTCCAGCGCCTCGAACTGCGGGGTGTAGCCGCACTTGCTGGCGGTATTGACCACCAGCACCACGTCCCCTCTATAGGTCTTGCCCAAGTCGACCGGGGCCTTTCCGGCCAGGGGGCGATAGCTGCCGGACAGCAGGCTGGCGGCGGCCAGCGCGGCCGTGGCGCTCAGGGACAGGGCCAGGACGGCCGAAACAAGCAGGGTTTGGGGACGCATGGGTGGTCTCGTTCAGGGGCGGGCGAAGTATGACTTCAGTTGGGTGGCCTTGGCTTGACGGGACGTATTTAGGTGTTATAGTTGCCTACAACACCGGTCTACCAACGAGCAGGATGTTCGCCATGAACCGCAGGCTCCACAACTCGTACACCGCAATGCTGGCTACGGGCGCCGCATTGGCGCTGGGCCTGATGCTGGCCAGCCCGGCCACGCTGAGTCCGAATCCGCAGCCCGAGCCGATCCAGGTGCAGGTCGGAGCCCTGGGCTTCAGCTACCTTCCCGCCAAGGCCGGCGTTGACAATGCTGAACGCGTCAAGGCCCTGACCCGCAGCATCGAGCGCCGCGCCGACCACGTCGAAACGCTGGCCGATGCCGCAGCCCTCACGGCGGAGATCGCCACCGCCGCGGCGCTGTCCAGTTCCCTGCGCGAGATCGACCAGGCCGACGCGGCCAACGACTCGCCTCGTTCCGCCAACAAGACCCGTCACCGGAGCCGCCAGACTCTAGCCATGCCTTATTTCTCTTTCGCACCGCAGGGCTGATCCCATGACCGCCATCCAGTGGAGCGACGGCGCTCCCATCTACCGCCAGCTGAAGGAGCGCGTCGTAGCGATGATGCTCGACGGGGTCCTCAAGCCCGGTGACGCCCTGCCCTCCGTGCGGCAGGTCGCGGCCGAGTATCAGCTCAACCCCATCACTGTCTCGCGCGCCTACCAGGAACTGGCGGACGAGGCTCTAGTCGAAAAACGCCGAGGACTGGGCATGTACGTGACCGAAGAGGCAGCAAGGAAATTGCTCGTCAACGAGCGGGAACGTTTCCTCCGCGAGGAATGGCCGCTGGTGCTCGAGCGCATCCAGCGCCTGGGCCTGAGCATGGAAGACCTGATGACAACCGGCGGCCGCAACGGCGCGGCAGGTGTGCCATGAACGACATCGCATACAACGGCGGCGCCCGCACCCAGACCCGCAATGTGGTCAGTGCCCGGCACCTGCGCAAGGCCTACAAGAACAAGGTGGCGCTGGACGACACCGCTTTCGAGATCCCGGCCGGACGCATCGTCGGCCTGATCGGTCCCAACGGCGCCGGCAAGACCACCGCGCTCAAGGCGATCCTCGGCCTGATTCCGTTCGAGGGCGAGTTGTCCGTGCTCGACCGCGACCCGCGCACACAGCGTGACGAACTGATGCAGGACGTGTGCTTCATCGCCGACGTGGCGGTGCTGCCGCGCTGGATCCGGGTCAAGGAGGCGATCGAGTTCGTCGCCGGCGTACACCCGCGCTTCGACCGCGCCAAGTGCGAGCGTTTCCTCGCCCACACCCAGCTCAAGCCCAACCTGCGCGTCCGTGAGATGTCCAAGGGCATGATCGTGCAGTTGCACCTGGCGCTGGTGATGGCGATCGACGCCAAGCTGCTGGTGCTGGACGAGCCGACGCTCGGCCTGGACATCCTCTACCGCAAGCAGTTCTACCAGCGCCTGCTGGAGGACTACTTCGACGAGGAGAAAACCATCATCGTCACCACCCACCAGGTCGAGGAGATCGAACACATCCTCACCGACGTGATGTTCATCCGCGACGGCAAGATCGTGCTGAACCACGACATGGAACACCTGGGCGAGCGCTTCACCGAGGTGATGGTCGATGCCGGCAAGCTCGAACTGGCCCGCGCACTGAACCCGATCGACGAGCGCGCCCTGCCCTTCGGCAAGACCGTGATGTTGTTTGACGGCGCCACGGAAGACCAGCTCGCCGGACTCGGCGAA
>DATDBD010000385.1:0-2641 GCA_036525015.1 Lysobacter sp. | reverse complement strand
GGCTCGCCGATGCGTCCGAGCGCCGAGGCTGCCTGCATGCGCACGTGCCAACGCGGATGCGTCAGCAGCGGCCGTACCAGCGGCAGGTCGTCGGCATGCGCCATCACTTGCAGGCAGGTCGAGATCAGGTGGTCGTCCGGCGGGTCGGCGAGGATCTTGCGGATCACCGGTGCCGCCTGGTCGGGGTTAACACCGGCCAGGAAGCGGATCAGTCGCGGTGCCACTTCGGCATTGGCCTGCAACGCCACGGCGCCCAGTTCCCTCGCCACCGTGCCCGGCTCGCCTTCTTTCAGGATCTCGGCGACGCTGCCCTGCGACCAGTCGCTGCGGCTGACGATGTGGGGCACGAACATGCTGACCGCCTGCGCGGAGTCGATCTGCATCAGCGCGCGCGCCGCGCACAGCGACACGATCGGGCTGCGATCGTCGAGGAAACGCGCGATCCGGTCGAAGTGCTCGCGGCTCCTCATGTAGCCCAGCGCGATGATCGCCATCAGGCGACTGTGGAAGCCGCCACGATCGATCAGGCCATAGAGCTGCCGCTCCAGGCCGACTTCGTACGCGATCCGCGCCATGCCGGCGCTTTCCTGCTCGTGCAGTTCGCCATGCAGGCGGTTCCATGCGTCGATGAAGCCCGACACGTCGCGCTTGGGCAGCGCCGGCGCGGGCGTTGCGTCGCCGCGCATCGCCGCGCCAAGCACCTGGGTCCAGCGCATCGAAGCGCGCACATGGTTGTGCTCCTTGCGCAGCATCCGCTGGCGCATGACCAGGATCACGCCGAGCATGAACACGGTCATGATCACCACCACGACGCCCAGCCAGAACACGAAAACGACCTTGGGGGACGCATCCATCAGGAAGTTCACTCAGTTCACCTCGAACAGGTCTCGCGGCGACGCATTTCGTCGCCACGCGATTGACACGGACAGACCGGACGCGATAACAACGGCGTCTGCGGCACGGGGATGCCGACGCGAATTACCTTTCCGGGGGGAGAAACCATGAAGAAGCTGATCAGCCGCAAAGTCGTCCTTTGCGTGCTGTTGCTGGGCGCACTGGGCAGCGCGTTCGGCGTGTGGGTGTTGCTGCATCCGGCCAGCATCTGGGTGCAGCCGTGGCGCGCGCAGCAGTCCACGATGTCCGAGCAGGTGATCTTCGGCCCCTACCCGGTCGAGGAGGATTTCGTCGCCCTGAAGAAGCGCGGCGTGACCACGATCATCAGCCTGCTCGATTCCAACATTCCCTACGAGAAAGTGCTGCTTGCGCAGGAACGCGAGCGGGCGGCGCGGCACGGCATGCAGGTGCGCAACTTCCCGATGGCCAGCATCCTGGGCCAGTCGTTCGGCGCCGACTACGTTCGCAACTCCGAGGCGGCGGCGCGCGCGGCGATCGACGCCGACGGCACGGCTTACATCCATTGCTACCTCGGCCTGCATCGGGCCGGGAATGTGCAAAAGCTCCTCGCGCAGTTCCACGCCGCCAGCCGCTTTGCCGGCAGCCAGGCGACCACGCGCAGCGCCGACACGCAGCTGCTGGATCGCGCGAACTTCGCCTTTCTCGAGGCCGACTACGAAACCACGCTGGGCGAAATCGCCCGGATGAAGCAGCCGACGATCGCGTCGATGCAGTTGGAAGGCTGGGCGAATTACCGGCTCGACCGGATCGACGCCGCCCGCGAGCAGTTCGGTCGCCTGCTTGCACTCTCGCCCGACGACACCGAAGCGATGAGCGGCATGGCCTACTGCGCGCTGCGCAGCGGCGACCTGGCCGATGCAGATGCGCGTTTCAACCAGATCCTGGCCCGACTTCCGGAGGATGTCGCGGCGCTGGAAGGCCTGGGCCATGTGAAATACCGTCAAGGCAACCCCGCCGAGGCCCGGTCGTATTTCCAGCGCGCGTTGGCCAGGAGCCCCGGTAACCCGGAGACCCGCCAGATGCTGGAAAAACTCCAATCCGCCCCTGTGAGTGCCGCGGGACAAGCTGTCCACACGGCCGACTAGGCCTTACGGCGCCGCGCATCCCCGCGCGGCTCCCGCCCTCCCCGACAGAGTGGCGAAGCCGCGCTTCGTTTCCCCCGTCCCCTATGGAGTCAGCCGCACAGTCGCCGCCAGGACATGGCGTCGGCTTGCCGGGACTCCACTGTCATGTGTAGCAGATTTCGTGCCACCCATCACATTTTGACCCCGGCGGGGGTTCGAGCCGACGGCGCTACGGGCGAAGGGCTGCCCCTTGTTGGCGCAAACCTGCGAATTGCGTCACATTTTGGCCGGAAACGGGTGCACCCGCCGGTCAGGGTCGGTCAGAGGATCAGGGGGTGCCGTGGTGTTTGCCCTGCCAGGGCCGGTACCAGGTGCGGATACGACTGATATCGGCGTTCATGTCGTCACTGAGCCGGAATGGCTCACCGATGCCGATGATCTTTTCGGGGTAGTGGAAATAGGCGGGCAGCACCGGCACGTTGGCCGCCTTGGCGATACGCCAGAAGCCCGGCTTCCAGCGGTCGACCGGCTTGCGCGTGCCCTCCGGAGCCAGGCCGAACCAGAATTTTTCCGCCTGCGCGATCATGGCCGCGGCCTGCTCCACCACGCCCTGCGCGGCGCTACGATCGACCGGGATCACGCCCAGGTGCCGCAGCGCGGCG
>DATDBD010000384.1:0-12174 GCA_036525015.1 Lysobacter sp. | reverse complement strand
GCGCAGTCGCTCGGACGCGCGCTGCCGGGGCGGCGCAATCTGGTGCTGACGCGTTCGGGACAGGTGCCCTACGAGGGCATGCAGGCGGTGGCTTCGGTCGAGGAGGCGTTGCGCGCGGCTGCCAACGACGGTGCGCAAGCGGTGTGCGTGATCGGCGGCGGAGAGGTTTACGCGCTGTGCCTGCCGATGGCCACGCGGATGCATCTGACGCATGTCGACACGTTGGTCGAAGGCGCCGATGCGTTCTTTCCCGCGTTCGATGCCGGGCAATGGCGGGTTACCGGGCGTGAGGCGCATGCCGCCGATGCGAAGCATGCGTTCGCGTTCGAGTTTCTCGATTACGTGCGCTGACACGACTGACATCTGTCGTTCCCGCGAAGGCGGGTCCATTCAACCGACGCCGAAGTGCAACCCTCACCGGATGAGGGGTGCTTTTTGATTATTCCTTATCGACTTCCACACGCGGCGCTTGCCGTTCGCCTGGTGCATTGCGATTGCCATTGCGCTGCTGTCCGCCGTTCTGCCGCGGCTTCGGCCGGCGGTCGCCCTGGCGATCGCCCGGGTGATGCGGCGGGCGCGGCCGCGGTGGCGTAGCTGGCACGTCGCGACCCGGCACCTGCACGATCCGCAGTTCGTCGGTGTCCAGCTGCATGGCGGTGAGCTTGCCGCCCCATACCGCGCCGGTGTCGATGGCATGCACGCCGTGGCCGATGAACAACCCCAGCGTCGACCAGTGCCCGCAGACGATCTTGAGGTCGCGTTCGGCGCGTCCGGGCACTTCGTACCACGGGTACAGGCCGATCGGCTGCGTGCCCGGACTGCCCTTGTCCTCGAACGAGATGCGGCCGCGCGGCGAGCAGTAACGAAGACGCGTCAGGATGTTGATGATCGCGCGATGGCGATCGATGCCGGCCAGCTTGGGATGCCAGACCGGGCCATCGCCATACATGTTCTTCAGCAGGCGCCGGTACTGGTCGCCGTGCAGGCGCTCCTCGACCTCGCGCGCATGGCGTTCGGCCATGGTCACGGTCCACTTCGGCGCCAGTCCGGCATGCACCATCATCCAGCCGAGCTGGCGGTCGACGTGCAGCATTTTCTGAAGGCGCAGCCAGTCCAGCAGCTCGTCGCGGTCCGCAGCCAGGACGATGCGTTGCAGGTCCGGGTTGACCTTGCGCTGCTCGTCCTCGCGGCGCTCGCCGATGGCCAGCAGCGACAGGTCGTGGTTGCCGAGAACCACGACGCTGTTGGCGCGCAACGAATGCACCAGCCGCAGCGTCTCCAGCGACTGCCCGCCGCGGTTGACCAGGTCGCCGCAGAACCACAGCTTGTCGCGCGCAGGATCGAAGCCGATCCGCTCCAGCAGACGCTGGGTCGGGTCGTAGCAGCCCTGCAAATCGCCGATCGCCCAGACCGCCATGTCAGTGCAGCGTGCGGGGCACGGTCAGGGTGAACGCGGGAATCGGCGCGTCGAACTGCGTGCCGTCGTCAGCGATCATGTCGTAGCGGCCCTCCATGGTGCCCAGGTCGGTCTCGAGCACCGCGCCCGAGGTGTATTCGAAGTCTTCGCCGGGACGCAGCCACGGCTGCTCACCGACCACACCCTCGCCATGCACTTCCTGCACCTTGCCATTGGCGTCGGTGATCAGCCAATGGCGGCCCAGCAGGCGCGCGGGGACCTCGCCACTGTTGCGGATGTGGATGGTGTAGGCGAACACGTAGCGGTCCTGCTCCGGCTCGGACTGGTCGTCGAGATACCAGGTTGCGACGGAAATATCGAATGAGTGGGTACGGCGTTCCATTCCGACAGTGTAGGGCGTGATGCGCTGAATAGGTCAACGCATCGTGCACAACGCGTAGCCAACGATGAACCGGAGGCGTGCGCTACTGCGAGGCCGCAAGATGGTTGGCAAGGCGAACGAAATCGGCGACTTCGATCTGCTCCGCGCGCGCATCGGGCCGGATACCGGCGGCCTCGATGGCCGCGGCATCGCACAGTTTGGACAGTGCATTGCGCAGTGTCTTGCGGCGCTGGCCGAAGGCATCGCGCACGACCGCCGAGTATTTTTCCGGATCGGCAATCCCGATGGTTTCCGGCGCGCGCGGCACCAGCCGCACCACGGCCGAGTCGACCTTCGGCGGCGGTCGGAACGCGCCCGGCGGCACATTGAACAGCGGCGTGACATGGCAGTACGCCTGCAGCATCACGCCCAGGCGGCCGTAGACCTTGCTGCCGGGCCCGGCGGCCATGCGGTCGACGACTTCCTTCTGCAGCATGAAGTGCATGTCGCGGATCGCCGCGGCATGTTCGAGCGCGTGGAAGAGGATCGGCGAGGACAGGTTGTACGGCAGGTTGCCGACCAGCCGGATCTGGCCTTCGCCGCCGGTCAGCGCAGTGAAGTCGACGCTGAGCACGTCGCGATGGATCACCTCGAGCGTGCCGTGCGCGCGCGCGGCCTCGGTCAGCGGGAAGATCAGGTCGCGGTCGAACTCGATGACGGTCAGCTCGCCATGGCGGTCGAGCAGCGGGAAGGTGATCGCGCCCTGGCCGGGCCCGATCTCGACCAGGTGATCGCCCGGCTTGGGATCCACCGCCAGCACGATCTTGTCGATGATCCCGCGTTCGTGCAGGAAGTGCTGGCCCAGATGCTTCTTTGCGGGCTCGGTGAAGGCGTGCGGGCGGGTGCTCATGCGGATAGTGTGCGGCGAAGACGGGCCATGCGCGCGCAGGTGTCGGCGGCGGCGAACAGACTGGAAGGATCGGCCAGGCCCTTGCCCGCCAAGTCCAGGGCGGTGCCGTGGTCGACGGCGACGCGCGGATAGGGCAATCCCAGGGTCAGGTTCACGGCCTGCTCGAAGCCGCTGTACTTGAGGACCGGCAGGCCCTGATCGTGGTACATCGCGACCACCGCATCGAAGTCGCGCAATTTGGCAGGCAGGAACGCGGTGTCGGCCGGCAATGGTCCGACCAGGCGCAGGCCTTCCCCTTGCAGGCGGACCAGCAGCGGCTCGATGACATCGATCTCCTCACGACCCAGATGCCCGGCCTCGCCCGCATGCGGGTTGAGCCCGAGCACGGCGATCACTGGCTCGGCGATGCCGAAGTCGGTCCGCAGCGCGGCATGGGTAATGCGCAGCGTCCGCTCCAGCGCCGGCGCGGTGATCGCATCGGCGACGGCCCGAAGCGGCAGGTGGGTGGTCGCCAGGGCCACGCGGACCACGCTGTTGGCCAGCATCATGACCACCTCGCGCCCGGCCTGTTGCGCGAGCAGTTCGGTGGTGCCGCTGTAGGGGATGCCGCCTTCGTTGATCACGGCCTTGTGCACCGGTCCGGTCACCAGTCCATCGAAACGGCCATCGAGGCAAGCTGCGGCTGCATCCTGGAGGGCGCCGATCACTGCGGCGGCATTGCGTGGATCGGGCGTGCCGAAGGCGGGACGAACGGCGTTGGGGATGGCAACCAGGCCAAGATCGCCCGGTTGCGTGGCCGGGACCTCGGGAGGCAGCAGGCGCAGGGGCAGGCCGAGTGCGTCGGCGGCGGCCCGCAGGGTGTCGGCATCGGCGAACGCGACCAGGTCATGGTCGCGCGGCCGCTGCGCCAGTCGCACGCACAACTCCGGCCCGACGCCGGCCGGCTCGCCCGGCACCAGCGCGAGCCGGATCGCCGTCATCTCAGCCGCCGGTGGCGGGCGCCGGTTCGGTGCCCGGGGCCGGTTCGGGGGTCTTGCCGCGGACGTCGACGTAGGCCTCGCCGCGCATCTCGCGCAGGTACCGGTTCCATTCGTCTTCCAGCTTGCGACGGCCGATGGTTTCGCGCACCTGGGCGCGGCGGTTCTCGTCGCCTACGTCGGTCTGGCGAGTGCCCAGGCGTTCGACGATGTGCCAGCCGGCCTGGGTACGGATCGGCTGCGAAAGCTTGCCGTCTTCCAGTGCCACGATCTGTCCACCGAAGTCGGGGCCGTACTGGTCCTGGGTGAACCAGCCCAGGTCGCCGCCCTTGCCCTGCGAGCTCGGATCCTGGGAGCTTTCCTTGGCGATCTCGGCGAAGTCGGCGCCACCGGCGATGCGGGCACGCAGCGTCTCGGCCGTGGCCCTGGCCTGCGTGTCGGGGGTTTCGTCATTGACGCGGATCAGGATATGGCGCGCGTGGTATTGCGTGACCATGCTCGGGGCGGACTGCGAGGCATCGCGCACCTCGACCAGCTTGAGCAACTGGAAGCCGCTGGGGCCGCGGACCGGCGCGGTGACCTGTCCGGGGCTCATCGCGCGCATCAGCTCAGAGAACGCACTGGGAATCTCGTTCATGCTGCGCCAGCCCAGGTCGCCGCCTTCCAGCGCGTTGGGGCTGTCGGAATAGCGGACAGCGGCCGCGGAGAAATCCATCTCGCCGCTGTCGATCAGGGACTTGACGCCCTCGATCTTCTTTTGCGCCGTGGTGATCTGCTCCGGCGTGGCGCCTTCGGGCAGGGAGACCAGGATGTGGGCCAGGTGGTATTGCGCGCCCGAGTTCTGCTGGGCGCTGAGCGCGGCGTCGACTTCGGCTTCGCTGACCGAGATCCGGGTCTGCGCGAAGCGCTGGCGCAGGCGCTGGATCAGCAGCTCTTCCCGGATCGAATTGCGGAATTCGGGGTAGGACGTGCCGTCGCGGGTGACTTGCTGGCGAAGCTGCTCGGGGGTGGCCCCGTTCTGCTGGGCAATGGAGGCGATGGCCTGGTCGATTTCCTGGTCGGAGACCTGCACGCCGGTGTCCTGAGCGCGTCCGACCTGCAACTTGACCAGGATCAGGCGTTCCATCACCTGCCGCTCGAGCACCTCACGCGGGGGCAACTGGCCCTCGCGCCCGGCGTACTGGGCCAGGATGTTGTTGACCGCACGATCGAGTTCGCTGCGCAGGATGACGCTTTCGTCGACCACCGCGGCGATGCGGTCGATAGACTGCAACTCCTGGGCGGTTGCGGTGGCGCCGAGCAGGGGTGCCGAAGCGTACAGCGCGCCGGCTGCGAGGACACACGCAAGTAGTTTCTTCATAGGGTCGGATCAGGGGTGGTATTGGCGGCGTCGCCGCTGTTGTTTAACCGCTGCACCGAGGACGGCGGGACGAGGTAGAGGTCGTCGCGGTCATAACCGAGGATAGCACGGCGCAAAACGCGCTCCGTATCCTGGCCAATCGAGCTCAGACCCTTCAGTTCGAACTCCACCTGCAGCGAATTGTTCAGGTCGCCGCTGCGGTCGTTCAGGTACCGGCGGGCCACCAGGCGTACGGCCAGGCAGCAGCTCTCCCACTGGACGCCGGCCAGGCTTTCCAGCGTCTTCTCGTCCAGGAACGAGTAGTAGTAGCGCCCGACCACGCTCCAGGTGTTGTTGATCGGGTACAGGAACGAGAAGTCCGCCTGCTCGGTGAGGTCGCGCCGGTAGCGGTAGCCGAGGTTGACGATGCCCGAGTCCTTCAGCAGGTAGCGCACCCGCAGGCTGGACAGCTCCTCCTGGCCGAACTTGGGATCCCACTGGTAGGCGGCGCTGATGTTCCATCGGTCGGTGGGCGAAAAGCTGGCATCGGCCACCCAGGCCGACTTGCCCTGTTCCACCAGGGGCTCGCCGGGGATGGTGACCCGGCTGGAATCGAGGTAATGGATCTGGCCGATGCTGCCCGACAGCCGCTCGCGGCCGTCCTCCTCGTTGATCAGGCGGGTGCTGAGCGCGGCGGTGATCTGGTTGGCGTCGGTCTGCCGGTCCGCGCCGGTGTAGCGGTTGTCGCGGAACAACTGACCCCAGCTGAACGTCATCGTATTGGTGTCGAACAGCGGGATCGCGTCCTGGTTGCGGAAGGGCGCGTTGAGGTAATAGATGCGCGGCTCGAGCGTATGCAGGTAGCGGTCGCCGCGGATCGTGGTCCTGCGATCGAAGAACAGGCCCGCATCGAGCGAGGCGATCGGCAGGCTGCGGGTCGGCGTGCGGTCAAGGAACTGCGCGTCCAGCGCCGGTGTGTAGGCGATGCCGTTGTCGGTGGCGAACTGCTGCGCGCGCGAGGTGGCCACCGTGGCCGCCGTGTCGCTGTCGAGCTGGTAGCCGGTGTAGCGCCATGCCAGCTTGGGCAGCAGGAACCAGCTCGCGCCTTCCAGCGGCAGGCTGATGTAGGGCTTCAGGTCGAGGCGGCTGCCGCCGCCTTTTTCGTCGTGCTCGAAGCGCACGGCTTCGCTGTCGACACCCGCTTCCAGCCAGGTCGCGAAAGGCTGCGCCCAGCGAGCGTAGGCGCGCGGCAGGCGGTCGTACGGCAGGTTGGCTTCGGTCAGGGTGTAGTCGGCGAGCTGGTAGTGGTCGGCCATCAGGCCGGCGTCCCAGTAGCGGCCGCGACCGTAGACGCCGGCGTCGCTGTGTACCGAATAGGCCGAAATGCCGTAGAGGCTGTTACTGAAGTCCTGCAGGTAATAGACGTCGCTGATCCAGCCAAGGTTGGCGTTGGCGTACCAGTCCGAATTGATGTTGTGCTTGGCGTTGAGCGTGAACTGGCCCCGGTTCTTGTCCGGCATCTGGTCGCGGGGGATCACCACGCCGTTGGCGCCGGTGTAGCGGCTCGGGTCGTTATCCGGCAAGTCGTCGGTCGGCATCCAGTTGCCCTGTACCTGGCCGCTGCCGTTCTCGTACAGCCAGCGGAACTCGCCACCCAGCGACTCGCCGCGATCGGTCATGATGCGAGGGATCAACGTGGCGTCGTAGTTCGGCGCGAGGTTGAGGTAGATCGGCTGCTTGTAGTCGAAGCCGTTGCGGCCGCTGAGGGAGAGGCCCGGGTAGAGCAGGCCGCTGCGGCGCCGATCGTCGACCGGGAACATGAACCAGGGCATGTACATGATCGGCACATTGCCCAGCCGCAGCGTCGCCCCGTGCGCGACGCCGAAGCCCTCGGCGGAGTCCACATCGATACGCCGAGCACGCAGTTCCCACGCACGCTCCGATGGCGAGCAGGTGGAATAGGTCGAGTGAACCAGGGTGCCCTGGTCGCCCTTGAGTTCGATGCGGTCGGCGCCGCCGTTGCCGCGGCGCTCGGTCAACTGGTAGCGCACGTCCTCGATGGTGTGGGTGTCGTCCTTCTGACTGCCTTCGGCGCGATTGGCCAGGACGCGCATCGACGAGTCCTGATAGTGCACGTTGCCTTCGGCGACGTACGTTTCCGTTTCGGAGCTGTAGATCAGTTTGTCGGTGTGCAGCAGCTGGTCGCCGCGGTTGAGCGAGACGTTGCCCTGGAAGATCGCCTCGGTTCCCTGGTTGGCCTCGAGCGTGTCGCCTTCGATGTCGGTGGGCTGGACGGCCCGCTGTTCGACGGTCCCGGTGGGAGCCGGGGCGCTGGTGAAGGGCGGCACCACGTCCTCGATCGGGCACAGGTGCCAGTCTTCGTTCTCATCGGCGGCCTGGGCCGGCATGGCCAGGGCGATGCAGAGCGGCAACGGGAGGAGGCGGAGGCGATTTCGCACGCGGACGTCCGTGATACGGGGATGTTCGTCTCAACATCGGGCCGCTAGATTGCCGTATCCCTTGCAAGCGGGCAATGAAAGTACCGTCGGATAGTTCAGATTGCGGGTTGCATTGGCGGGAGACCGCCTCCGCTCAGATCACTTTTCCCGGACACTCTGGAGAGAACGCATCGACTTGGCGGCGCCGGACTTCGGAGGAGGGCAGCCGGTCCGGCTAACCCTCGGCGTCGAGCAGGGCGCCGACGTGCGCCACGCTGCACTCGCGCAGGGCGGCCAGGTCGTAGCCGCCCTCCAGCATCGACACGATTCGGCCGTGGGCGTGCCGTGCGGCGATGGCGACCAGTTCGGTCGTGAGCCAGCGGAAGTCGTCGGCGTCCAGTTCCAGTTGCGCCAGCGGATCGTTGCGGTGCGCGTCGAAGCCGGCAGAGATGAAAAGCAGTTGTGGGCGGAACGACTCCAGCGTTGGCAGCAGCCGCTCGCGCCAGGTTCTGCGAAACTCCGGACTGCCGCAGCCAGGCGGCAGTGGAGCATTGAGGACGTTGCCGATGCCGCGCTCATTGGCATACCCAGTGTCCGGATACAGCGGCATCTGGTGCGAACTCAGGTACATCACGCGCGGGTCGGTATCGAAGATGGCCTGGGTGCCATTGCCGTGGTGCACGTCGAAATCGACCACCGCCACCCGTGACAGGCCGTGCTTGTCGCAGGCGTGGGCGGCGGCCACGGCGATGTTGTTGAAAAGGCAGAACCCCATCGCGGCCGTGCCGGTGGCGTGGTGGCCCGGGGGGCGCACCGCGCAGAACGCTCGTCGCGCATCGCCATGCACGATGGCATCGACCGCGGCGACGCCTGCACCGGCGGCGCGCAGTGCCGCCTCGGCCGAGCCGGGCGCCAGCACCGTGTCCGGATCCAGCGCCATCGGGCCGTCTACCGGGGTATCCAGCACCAATGCGAGCAGCGCGTCGTCGTGCACGCGCAGCAACTGGCCACGGCTGGCGCGGGGCGCTTGTTGCCAGTCGAGCCCGGCGAAGGCATCGCGCAGCGCTTCGATCACCGCCACCAGGCGCAGCGGCCGCTCGGCATGGCCGGGGCCGGGGTCGTGGCGCGTGCAGGCGTTGTGCGTGTAGATACGCATGTCACCGACCGATGCGGCTGGCCATGTCGGTGCGGTTGGAGCCGCTCAGCCCTTTCGGCGCTCGTGCTGCCACAGCACTTCGCCATGGCCGCTGGCGCGCGCCAGCACGCGGGCCAGCACGAACAGGAGGTCTGACAGGCGATTGAGGTAGCGGATCGCTTCCGGCCGCACCGTTTCCAGTCGCGACAGCGCGACCGTCTCGCGTTCGGCGCGGCGCACGACCGTGCGGGCGATATGGCAACGCGCGGCCGCCTCGCCGCCGCCCGGCAGGATGAAGTCCTTCAGCGGGGGCAAGGCTTCGTTGAAAGCGTCGAGGTGCTGCTCCAGCCGTTCGACGTCCGCATCGAGGATCGCGGCGTAGCCGGGGATGCACAGCTCGCCGCCGAGGTCGAACATCTGATGCTGGACGGCGGTGAGCAGCGTGCGGATGTCTTGGGGGACTTCTGAGGACAGCGCCAGTCCGATGCACGAATTGGCTTCGTCGACCGTGCCGTAGGCGGCGACGCGGGCCGAATCCTTGGCGACGCGGCTGCCATCGCCGAGACCGGTCGTGCCGTCGTCGCCGGTCTTGGTGTAGATCTTGGAAAGACGGTTGCCCATGGGACCAGAGCGGGAAGGGGGACCGGAACGGTGTTCTATTCCCTGCCCCCGCTTCCCGGCGTCATCACACCGTCTGCGCGCGCAGCGCCGGCACGCGGCGGCGCAACAGCGCGAAACCGCCGAACAGCGCCGCCGAGTAGAACAGCGTGCCGAGCACGGTCCACTGGAAGAACGGGATGCCAGCGACGTAGGCCGCCATCAGGCCGGCCGCCGTCTTGGGATAGGAGGGGTCGGACATCCAGGCACCGAAGTTGGTGACCAGGAAAAACAGCACCGAGCCGATCAGCGAGTAGCCGAGCACGCGCGCGCCACTGACGCGGCCGCGCAGGTTCAGACCGAGCGCGGTGGTCAGCGCGATGCACAGGTACACCAGCCAGATGCCGGCGCCGGAGAACCAGGTCGCGTAGGTGCCGCCGTTGATCGCGGCGAGCGCGACGTCGGAGACGAACAGTCCGGCCAGCGGCACGAAGAAGGCCCATCGCTTGGACGCGAAGTAGGCGCCGCCGAACAGCGCGACCGCTTCGACCGGCGAGAAGTTCGGCGGATGCGGCAGCAGGCGGGTCAGCGCGGCGATGACGATCAGGCCGGCAAGCACCAGCGGGCCGGGAGCGAGAAGCGAATCGGAGGCGGGGCGGTTCATCGTGAGCGAGTACGGTCCTTCAGGAACCGTTAGCATAACGCAATGCCTGTCGCGGCCCCTTCATCCCCCAACTCCGCCGGCTCCGACGCTCGCGCGGCCCTTCATGACGTACTGATCGTCGGCGGCGGTCTGGTCGGCGCCAGCCTGGCGATCGCGCTGGACCGCATCGGCGTCGATGTCGGGCTGGTCGAGGCTACGGGCGCCGGCGCGCTGCCTGCCGTATTCGACGAGCGCAACCTCAGCTTCGCCGAGGCGACCGTCAATGCCCTGACCGCACTGGGCGTGATGCAGAAGCTTCGCGCCGCGACCGGAGCAATCGAGCGCATCCACATCAGCCGCAGCGGCGACTTTGGTCGCAGCGTGCTCGATGCGGCGCGCTATGGCCGGCGCGAGTTCGGTCGCGTCGTGGTCGCGCGCGACTTCGGCGAAGCGCTGGAGGCCAGGCTGGTCGAACTGCCGCGGCTGACCCGCTATCGCCCGGCGCGATTCGTCGGGCTCGATGGCGACGACGGCACATTCCGCGCCGTGGGCGTGGCCGCGGACGGGGCCGAGCACGTGTTGCGCGCGCGGCTGCTGGTCGCGGCCGACGGAACACGCAGCGGCGTTCGCGAGGCGCTGGGGATCGGATCGCAGGAGCACGATTACCAGCAGACGCTGTTCGTCACGCGCGTGCGCGGCACGCGCGCGCCCGATGGCACCGCCTACGAACGCCTCACCGCGCACGGCCCGACCGCGCTGCTGCCGCGCGGCGACCGGCATTACGGCCTGATCCATGGCGTCGCGCGTGAGCACGCCGATGCGGTCGCCTGCCTGGATGACGCGGCGTTCCTGGCTCGAGTACAGGACGCCTTCGGTTGGCGAGCCGGGCGCTTCCTCGCCTGCGGTGCTCGCAGCGTGTACCCGGCGATCCGGGTGCTGGCTCGCGACATCATCGCCCCGCGCGCCGTGCTGGTCGGCAACGCCGCGCAGACCCTGCACCCGATCGGCGCGCAGGGCTTCAACCTCGGTCTGCGCGATGCGCTGACGCTAGCCGAACTGATCGAGCAGGCGCGCACGCGTGGCGCCGACGACAGCGGCGCCGACGAACTGCTGGCGGCGTATGCGCAGCGCCGGCGCAAGGATCGCGATCGCACGCTGGCGTTCTCCGACGGGCTGGCAAGGCTCACCGCCAACGACGCGCCGCTGTTGCGACCGCTGCGCAGCCTGGGGTTGTTCGCCACCGATCGCATGCCGTCGTTGCAGGCGGCCCTGGTCGGCGGCGCGATGGGATATCGCGGCGACGTGCCGATGCTGTGCCGGAGCACCGCGTCATCGGAGCGGCAGGCATGAGCCGGCGCGGGGCAGTAGACGTGATCGTGGTCGGCGCTGGCGTGGTCGGCGCCGCGGCGGCGCTCGCCTTCGCGCGCGACGGCTGGTCGGTGGCGCTGGTGGAGGCGCGCGAGCCCGCGCGCTGGACGCCCGAACCGGTCTATCAGGGCCGGGTCGACCTGCGCGTTTACGCGTTCGCACCCGACAACGCCGATCTGCTCGATGACCTTGGCGTGTGGCGGGAGGTCCGCCAATCGCGCGCGCAGCCCTATCGCGCCATGCGGGTGTGGGACGCCGCCGGTGGCGGCGAACTGACTTTCGACGCCGACGCCTTCGGACAGCGCGAACTGGGCTGGATCGTCGAACACGCCCTGCTCGTGGATCGCCTTTGGGCCGCCCTGCCGCAGGCGGGCGTGAAGCTGCATTGCCCCGACAGCGTTGTTGCAATGGAGCAGGACGAGGACGGCGCGAGCCTGGAGCTCGACAGTGGCACGCGCCTGCGTTCGCGACTGGTGGTCGCGGCCGATGGCGCCGGCTCGAAGTTGCGTGCGCTGGCCGGCATCGACACCGACGCGCACGACTACCACCAACGCGGCCTGGTCGCGTTCGTCGAAAGCGAACAACCGCATCTGGCGACTTGCTGGCAGCGTTTCCTGCCGACCGGGCCACTGGCGTTCTTGCCGTTCGCGGATGACGCCGGCAGCGGTCGCGACGGACACACCAGTTCGATCGTGTGGACGCTGCCTGAAGCTGAGGCCGAGCGGCTGCTTCACGTCGACGATGGCGCATTCCTGCGCGAGCTCGAAGCGGCTTTTGGCGGCACGTTGGGCACACTGAAGGCCGTCTCCGCGCGCGCGGCATTTCCACTGCGCCGGCAACTGGCGCAGGCCTACGTGTCCGGTCGCATGGTGGTTGCCGGAGATGCCGCGCACGTCGTGCACCCGCTGGCAGGGCAGGGCGTCAACCTGGGTCTGCGCGATGTCTCGACATTGCGGCGGGTGCTTCACGAAGCGCGCTCAGGCCAGGCC
>DATDBD010000383.1:0-9585 GCA_036525015.1 Lysobacter sp. | reverse complement strand
CGGGCATCAGCCCGCTCTTGTTGCATCGATCGTATTGACGACGGTCGTAATTACGCCGCCGGAACACCCTCGCCTTCTTCCACGGCCTTCATCGACAGGCGGATGCGGCCCTGCTTGTCGACTTCCAGCACCTTGACCTTGACCACGTCGCCTTCCTTGAGCTTGTCGCTGACCTTCTCGACGCGCTCGTTGGAGATCTGCGAAACGTGCACCAGGCCGTCCTTGCCCGGCAGGATGGTCACGAACGCGCCGAAGTCCATCAGCTTGACGACCTTGCCCTCGTAGATGCGGCCCGGTTCGACGTCGGAGGTGATCTGCTCGATGCGCGCCTTGGCGGCTTCGGCGGCGGCATGGTTGACCGACGCGATGACGATGGTGCCGTCATCCTGGATGTCGATCTGGGTGCCGGTTTCCTTGGTGATGGCCTGGATGGTCGAGCCACCCTTGCCGATCACTTCGCGGATCTTGTCCGGGTGGATCTTCATCGTCAGCAGGCGCGGCGCGTACTCGCTCAGCTCACTGCGCGGGGTCGTGAGGGCATGCGCCATCTCGCCGAGGATGTGCAGGCGACCGGCCTTGGCCTGGGCCAGCGCGGTCTTCATGATCTCCTCGGTGATGCCCTGGATCTTGATGTCCATCTGCAGGGCGGTCACGCCTTCGGAAGTACCGGCGACCTTGAAGTCCATGTCGCCGAGGTGATCCTCGTCGCCCAGGATGTCGCTCAGCACGACGAAGTTGTCGCCTTCCTTCACCAGGCCCATCGCGATGCCGGCGACCGGCGCCTTGATCGGCACGCCCGCGTCCATCAGCGCCAGCGAGGAACCGCAGACCGACGCCATCGACGAGGAGCCGTTCGACTCGGTGATCTCCGAGACGATGCGGATCGTGTACGGGAACGCCTCGACCGTCGGCATGACGGCGAGCACGCCGCGCTTGGCGAGGCGGCCATGGCCGATTTCGCGACGCTTCGGGCCCATCATGCGGCCGGCTTCACCGACGGAGAACGGGGGGAAGTTGTAGTGGAACAGGAAGTGTTCCTTGTACTCGCCGGAGACGGCGTCGATGATCTGGCCGTCGCGGGCGGTGCCCAGCGTCGCCACGACAATCGCCTGCGTCTCGCCGCGGGTGAACAGCGAGGAGCCGTGGGTGCGCGGCAGCACGCTGACCTTGGAGCTGATCGGACGCACGGTGTCGAGCGCACGGCCGTCGATGCGAACCTTGGTGTCAAGCACCGAGCCGCGCATGGTCTGGTATTCGAGCTCGCCGAATTCCTTGGCCATCTCGCCGGCGTTCCAGCCGTCGGCTTCGGCGCGACCGGCCAGGGCCTGCATCGCGTCCTTCTTGATCGCACCGATGGCGTCGCGGCGCTGCAGCTTGTCGCGCACCTTGAAGGCGTCGGCCAGCTGGCCGCCGATGGCTTCCTTCAGCGCGGCGATCATCGCCTCGTTCTTGACCGGGGACTGCCATGCGGACGGCTTGGTGCCGGCTTCGACGGTCAGCTCGTTGATCGCGTTGATGACCTTCTGCATCTCGCGATGGCCGAACATCACGGCGCCGAGCATCACTTCCTCGGAAAGCATCTCGGCTTCGGACTCGACCATCAGCACCGCATTGGCGGTACCGGCGACGACCAGCTCCAGGTCGGAGTCGGCCAGCTCGGCGGCCGTCGGGTTCAGCAGGTACTGGCCGTTCTTGTAACCGACCTTGGCGGCGCCGATCGGGCCCTGGAACGGGGTGCCGGCCAGCGCGAGCGCGGCGGACGCGCCGATCAGCGCCGGGATGTCACCGTCGATTTCCGGGTTCAGCGACATCACCGTGGCGATGATCTGGACTTCGTTCCTGTAGTCCTCGGGGAACAGAGGACGGATCGGACGATCGATCAGGCGCGAGATCAGCGTTTCCTTCTCGGTCGCACGGCCTTCGCGCTTGAAGAAGCCACCCGGGATGCGGCCGCCGGCGTAGAACTTCTCCTGGTAGTCGACCGTCAGCGGGAAGAAGTCCTGCCCTTCACGCGCGCTCTTGGCGGCAACGGCGGTCACCAGCAGTACGGTGTCGTCCATCTTGACGATGACGGCGCCGCTGGCCTGGCGAGCGATCTCGCCGGTCTCCAGCGTTACGGTGTGGTTGCCGTACTGGAAGGTCTTGGTAATTTTTGCCACGGTGGGTTCCTTCGGTTCAGTGCGTTCCGGTCAAAGCCCTTGCCTTGTCCGGGTCGGCCGTGGGGGTGGCCTGTGTTTCGTGTGCAGCTCAAAAACGAACCGCGGCGCATCACTGCGCCGCGGTGGGTGTTTCGCTTAGCGACGCAGACCGAGTTTCTCGATCAGGGCCTTGTAGCGCTCGTTGTCCTTGCGCTTGAGGTAGTCGAGCAGGCTGCGGCGACGGTTGACCATCTGCAGCAGGCCGCGACGGCTGTGGTGGTCCTGCTTGTGGACCTTGAAGTGGCCGGTCAGGTGCTCGATGCGAGCGGTCAGCAGGGCGACCTGGACTTCCGGCGAACCGGTGTCGGCGGCGCCGCGCTTGTTTTCTTCGATGATCTTGCTGGTGTCGATGGACATCGTATTGCCTCTTAGATGCGGGGCCTGCAGAAGCGGATCGGTCGCGTCATCTCCGCGCCGACGCACCGCCTGGCCCGCCGTTTGCTTGAAGGTAATGGCACCTGCCGGTGCCGAGAGTGCTTGGAAAAGCCTGCGAATTGTAGCGGTCGAGCCCAGTCCAGACAAGGCGTTAGCCCATCATCGGGAATTGCATCGCATTTATGTGTGGCCGCCTGAATGCGGCATGCCGGCCTGCTGACCCGCCCAGCGGAACAGGCGCTGCGGCGACAACCGTCCGTCGTTGCGTTGGCCCAGCCCCAGGCAACGCCCGGACGCGCCGAACACGACGACCAATCCATCGGTCCCGGCATCGCAGGGCACGGTCTGGCCGAAACCCAGACGACGCTCGCCGTCCTCGTCGAGGACCACACGCTCGTATCCGGACAGACCATCCTCGATCGGGAGCAGGCAGGTGTCCAGCGCAGTCTCACCCCGCTCCGCGATGGCGCGCAATTCGTCGAGCGTATACATGCGCGCAGTCGCGAACGGATCAACCCACAGCCGCCGCAGCGTGGCGACATGGGCTCCGCAGCCCAGCGTCTCACCCAGGTCCCGGACCAGGCTACGCACATAGGTGCCTGAACCGCACTCGACAGAAAGGCGCAGGTGCGGGCCCTCGCGGTCGAGCAACTCCAATCGGTGCACCTGGACCTCGCGCACCGGCGCCTCGATGGATTCGCCGCGGCGGGCACGGGCGTAGAGCGGCTCCCCACCCTGCTTGAGCGCGGAATAGATCGGAGCGCGCTGGCGGATCGGCCCACGCAGCGGCGCCAGCGCGGTTTCGATGTCGGCGTCATCCAAAGACGGCACCGGCCGCTCGAGCAACGTCGCGCCATCGGCGTCGTCGGTATCGGTGGTGACGCCCAGGATCGCAGTGGTCTCGTAGGCCTTGCGCGAACCGAGCAGCAAGCCGGCGATCTTGGTCGCCTCGCCGAAACAGACCGGCAGAAGGCCGGTGGCGAGCGGATCCAGACTGCCGGTATGGCCGGCTTTCTCGGCGCGGAACAGATGCCGCACCTGCTGCAGCGCCTGGTTGGAGCTGAGCCCGAGCGGCTTATCGAGCAGCAGCAGCCCGTCGAGCGGGCGGAACACGGTGCGGGGTTTCTTGCTCATCTCGCCATTGTGTGTCGATCGTTCCGGACAACAAAATCCGGACAACAAAAAGGCGGCGAAACCGCCGCCTTCGATTACCGGAACCTGTGATTCAGTCCGGCGTGTCCTCGCCGGGAGGATTGTCGCGCAGCAGGTTGTCGATGCGCTCTCCCCGGTCGACGGAATCGTCGTAATGGAAGTGCAACTCCGGCACGTGGCGCAGCTTCATCGCCTTGCCCAACTGGTAGCGCAGCTCGCGCGACAGCTCCTTGAGCGCCTTGACGGCTTCCTTGGAGCGCTCGGCCTGCAGCGCGGTGACGAACACCTTGGCGTGGGCCAGGTCGCGCGTCACCTCGACGTCGGAGACGCTGACCGACGGCAAGCCGTGCTCGCGCACGGCCTCGCGCACCAGCGTGCCCAGCTCGCGACGGAGCTGGGCAGAAACGCGGTCGGTGCGATGGAACGACTTGGTCGGCATTTCGTCTTACCGGATTACAGCGTGCGCTGGACTTCGATGCGCTCGAAGCACTCGATCTGGTCGCCCGGCTTGACGTCGTTGTAGGCCTTCACGCCGATACCGCACTCGGTACCGTTGCGGACCTCGTCGACGTTCTCCTTGAAGCGACGCAGCGATTCCAGCTCGCCCTCGAAGACGACGGCGTTGTCGCGCAGCACGCGGATCGGCTTGTGGCGCTTGACCACGCCCTCGACCACCATGCAGCCGGCGACCGCACCGAACTTGGAGCTGCGGAACACGTCGCGAACCTCGGCGGTGCCGATGATTTCTTCGCGGATCTCCACGCCCAGGATGCCCGACGCCACCTGCTTCACCTGGTCGATCACGTCATAGATGATCGAGAAGTAACGCAGGTCGACGCCGTTGCCCTCGATCACCTTGCGTGCCGACGCGTCGGCACGGACGTTGAAGCCGATGACCGTAGCCTTGGCGGTGGCCGCGGCGTTGGCGTCGGACTCGGTGATGCCGCCCACGCCCGAGGTGATGACGTTGATGCGGATCTGGTCGTTGGACAGCGCAGTCAGCGACTGGCGCAGCGCTTCGACCGAGCCCTGGACGTCGGCCTTGATGACCAGGTTGAGGCTCAACTGGCCCTCGCCCTTGCCCATCTGGGCCAGGATGTCTTCCATGCGGTTGCCGGCAGCGGCGACCAGGCGCGACTCGCGACGCTTGGTGTCGCGCTGCTGAGCCACGTCCTTGGCCAGGCGCTCGTCGTCGACGACGACGAAATCGTCGCCGGCATCGGGCACGCCCGACAGGCCGAGCACCTGCACCGGGATAGACGGACCGGCGCCGAGGACCTGCGAACCGGTTTCGTCGAACAGCGCACGCACGCGGCCGTACTGGACGCCGCACACCAGGAAGTCGCCCTTCTTGAGCTCGCCCTGCTGGACCAGCACCGTCGCCACCGGGCCACGGCCCTTGTCGAGCGCGGACTCGATGACCACGCCGGTGGCGCGGCCGGTCGGTACGGCCTTGAGTTCGAGCACTTCGGCCTGCAGCGAGATCGCGTCGAGCAGATCGTCCACACCGGCGCCGGTCTTGGCCGACAGCTCGACCATCTGGGTCTCGCCGCCGAAGTCTTCGGCCACGACCTGCTCGCTGAGCAGCTCGTTCTTGACCCGCAGCGGGTCGGCGTCGGACTTGTCGATCTTGTTGATCGCCACGATCAGCGGCACGCCGGCCGCCTTCGCATGATGGATGGCTTCCTTCGTCTGCGGCATGACGCCGTCGTCGGCAGCCACGACCAGCACCACGATGTCGGTGAGCTTGGCGCCGCGTGCACGCATCGACGTGAACGCGGAGTGGCCCGGCGTATCGAGGAAGCTGATGACGCCCTTGGCCGTTTCGACGTGGTAGGCGCCGATGTGCTGGGTGATGCCGCCGGCTTCGCCGGAGGCGACCTTGGTGCGGCGGATGTAATCCAGCAGTGAGGTCTTGCCGTGGTCGACGTGACCCATGATGGTGACCACCGGCGGACGCGCGAGCTTGTCGCCCTGCGTCTCTTCGACGTGGGCCAGCAGTGCGTCTTCCGCGGTCTCGGCACCGGCCTTGACGACGGTGTGGCCGAGTTCTTCGGTCACCAGCGAGGCGGTGTCGTAGTCGATGGCCTGGTTGATCGTAGCCATCACGCCCATCTTGAACAGCGCCTTGACCACGTCGCCGCCCTTGAGCGCCATCTTCTGCGCCAGATCGGCGACGGTGATGGTTTCGCCGATGGCGACTTCGCGCACGATCGGCGCGGTCGGACGGGTAAAGCCGCTGCCGGAGCGGGCCTGTTCGGACTGGCGGCGCGGCTTGGGCTTGCCGCGTGCACTGGTCGAACGGCGCGCACGGTCGGACGCGCTCAGATGCATCTGGCCGGCGAAACGGTTGGTGCGGTCGTCGTCCTCGACGGTCGTGACCATCGCATGCGAGCCGCGGGTCTTGTGCGCCGGGGCGCCGCGCGCCGGCTCGGGTGCGCGTGCCGGTGCCGGCTTCGGATGGCCGTGGCCATGCGTGGTGGCCGGCTTGCGAACCGTCTTCTCGTCTTCATCCGCGACCAGCACGCTGGCATCGGCCGCCTTCGCCTTGGCTTCCTCTTCGGCCTTGAGGCGCGCGGCCTCTTCGGCTTCGCGGCGCGCCGCCTGGATCGTTTCGGCGCGACGACGATCGTCGGCGGCCAGCTTTTCCTGCTCGGCCAGGTTGCGCTGCTTGGATTCCTCCAGCTTGCGCAGGATCTCGGAGCGCTCGTCGGTCGAGCCCGCCTCGGCCGGCTTGACCAGCGTGACCTTCTTGCGCACGACGACGTCCACCGTCGAGCGGTTCTTGCCGCCACCGACGGTGAGCTCCTGCTTGCGGCTGCGATTCAGCGTGATCTTCTTAGGCGCTTCGTCTACCTCGGCGGCCGGTTCGGCCTTGCCGTGGGCACGCTTGAGGAAGCCGAGCAGCTTGACTTTCTCGATGCTGGTCACGACCTGGTCGGGGCCGCTGAAGCTCATGCCGGCCTCGGCCAGCTGCTCCAGCAACTTCTCGACCGGCGTGTTCACCAGTTCGGCCAGCTTGCGGATGGTGGTTTGCTGCGACATTCGGTTTCCGGTTCCGTTTGGCCACCAGGGGGCATCCCAAGATGGCAATTGTAGGGCGAGCCATGGCCCGCCGCACTTTGCAAATGGCGGGCCTGAACCCGCCGCATCGGCGGGCCGAGGCCCGCCCTACGGTTTGTTGCTTACTCGAACCAGTGCTTGCGGGCTTCCATGATCAGGGCTGCGGCGCGCTCGGCGTCGAGGCCCTCGATATCGGTCAGCTCGTCGGTCGCCATATCGGCCAGGTCCTCGCGGGTGACCACGCCTCGCGCTGCCAGCGCGAACGCGGTGCCCTCGTCCATGCCGCCCAGTTCGAGCAGGTCGGCGGCCGGCTGATGCTCGTCGAGTTCTTCCTCGGCGGCCAGCGCCTCGTTGAGCAGCGCGTCGCGGGCTCGCGAACGCAGTTCCTCGACGATGTCCTCGTCGAAACCCTCGACGGCGAGCAACTCGCCGACCGGCACGTAGGCGATTTCCTCGACCGTGCTGAAGCCTTCCGAGACCAGGATGCCGGCGATTTCCTCGTCGACTTCGAGCCTTTCCTGGAACAGCTGGCGCGCGGTGGTCTGCTCGGCCTCCGACTTGGCGGTGACCTGGTCCTGGGTCATCACGTTGAGCTGCCAACCCGACAGGCGGCTGGCCAGGCGCACGTTCTGGCCACCCTTGCCGATCGCCTGGGCGAGGCGGTCCTCGGCCACGGCCAGGTCCATCGAATGCTTCTCTTCATCAACGATGATCGACTGCACTTCGGCCGGCGCCATCGCGTTGATGACGAACTGCGCCGGGTTGTCCGACCACAGCACGATATCGACGCGCTCGCCGTTGAGCTCGTTGCTCACGGCCTGGACGCGCGAGCCGCGCATGCCGATGCAGGCGCCGATCGGATCGGTGCGGTTGTCGTGCGCGAGCACGGCGATCTTGGCGCGGTCGCCCGGATCGCGTGCGCAGGCCCTGATCGAGACCAGGCCCTGGCCGACTTCCGGCACTTCCAGCTTGAACAGCTCCATCATGAATTCCGGAGCGGCGCGGCTGATGAACAGCTGCGGGCCACGCGGCTCGGAACGCACGTCGAACAGGTAACCGCGGACGCGGTCGCCGGCTCGCAGCACGTCGCGCGGGATGCCCTTGTCCTTCGGGATGATCGCCTCGGCATTGCCGCCCAGGTCGACGTAGATGTTGCCGCGCTCCACGCGCTTGACCACACCCGTCACCAACTCGCCGACGCGATCCTTCCACGCGTCCACGACCTGCTGGCGCTCGGCCTCGCGCACGCGCTGCACGATCACCTGCTTGGCGGCCTGCGCGGCGATGCGGCCGAATTCGGGATTCTCGATCTGCTCTTCGATGTAGTCGCCGACCTCGACGCCTTCGACCTCATCGATCGCATCCATCAGGCGGACCTGGCGGTCGGGCGACTCCATGACGACGTCGTCGGCGACGACTTCCATGCGACGGAAGGTCTCGTAGCTACCGTCCTTCTGGTCGATCGAAACGCGCACCAGCACGTCCTCGTCGTGATAGCGCTTCTTGGCGGCCGATGCGAGGGCAGCCTCGATGGCTTCGAAGATGACTTCGCGCGGCACGCCCTTCTCGTTGGCGACCGCATCCACGACCAGCAAAAGTTCCTTGCTCATTCGTTTGACTCCGCACGGTCGGCTCTTGGCCGCCGGGCTGCTTGGTGGTTACTAGGTGGTTTACTTCTTGCTCTTCGAAGGCGAGGCCTTCGAAGACTTGTCTTTGCCCGGCTTGGGCTTGGCGGGCTTGGACTTGCCAAACCCTAGCGCGACCCAGTCCGGGACCAGTCGCGCCTTGTCGATGTTGCCGAACGCCACGAGCAGCTCGAACGGCTTGCCGTCGGCGCCCTCGATCTCGAAGGCGACGGTGTCGCCGTCGACGCGATTGATCCGGCCGTGCAGGCGACGACGGCCATCCTGCGGCAGCTTCAGGCCAACCTTCGCGTTCTCGCCGACGAAGCGCGCGTAGTGCTCGAGCGTGAACAACGGACGGTCGATACCCGGCGAGGATACTTCCAGCGTGTACTGCCCGCTGATCGGGTCCTCGACATCGAGCTGCGCCGATACCTCGCGGCTCACTGCCTCGCAATCTTCGATCGTCACCGAGCGCGGCGTGCCGTCGGCACCGACGCCGGCATCGGCCGGCACGTCGATGTACAGCCGCAGCACCGCACTGCCCGGCGCCGGAAGATATTCCGCGCCCAGCAACTCCACGCCCAGCGACGCTACCGTCGGGGTCAGCAGATTGGCGATTTCGACTGCTTTGTCCGTCATGCGCACGACTCCTGCGATCTCGAACACGCGATGCCACCGCCATGCGAACGACGATCAGAATCTGGCGATCCGATGCCCCGACACGGTGACCGAAAGCGTGTTGCCAATAAGCCTGCTGCTAAAAAGCCTGCAGTAAAAAAACGTGTTGCCAAAAGGCTTCCTAAGACGCGCCCGGTTTTCCGGACGCAAGAAACAACAAGGGGCCCGTTGGGCCCCTTGTCCGTACAACTGGATTTCGGCGTGACCGTGCGAGCAGAGCACGATCACCAAGCCCGAGCCTTTGGCCTTGGAAATGCCTGAATTTCAGGCTTTCCGCGAGCTTTCGCTCAGACCGAAGCTGGTAGCGGGGGTATGCTTCGGCGGTTACAAGCCTGAGCAAACTCGCACACTACGGGTCCAACTTTCTTACACCAGTACGGCTGAGCAGTAGGGCCGTACTTCTAAACATGGTAGCGGGGGCAGGATTTGAACCTGCGACCTTCGGGTTATGAGCCCGACGAGCTGCCAGACTGCTCCACCCCGCATCAGGCCGA
>DATDBD010000382.1:0-5503 GCA_036525015.1 Lysobacter sp. | reverse complement strand
GCCTGCGCCTGCGTCATCAGTCCGACGCGCGCGCGCAGCACGTTCTGGTAGTAGCTCGCCAGGCCCTCGGCCAGCCAGCGCCCGTCGCCGCCCAGGTAGGGATGGAACAGGTGCGAGATTTCATGCACCGCCGTCCAATCGTCACGCAGTTCCTGCAAACCGGCGTTGGGTCGCGGGAACAGCAGCACCGACACGCCGTCGCGACGCAGCGTCTGGCCCCACGGCACAGGGCTGGGATCGCGGCTGTCGCGCTGCTCGATGCGGACGGTGGCGGTGGGCAGCGGGAAGCGCCCGAACGCCGCCAACGCGGCACTCGCGGCTTCTGCGGCCCAGTCCTGCAGCTCCTCGCTTCGGGCCGCGTTGGGTGGATCGACCACCTCGATGTTCAGGATGCTGTCCCCGGCCCGCAGCACGCGCGAGGTTGGCCCGGCCGCCGGAATCGAGCCCGCAGATTCGGCCGCCGCCGCGACGCCGCAGGCGGCCAGGCACAACGCGATCAGCCAGCGCAGAGACATGTCGGTATTGGACGCCTGCATTCGCGGGAGGTTCCGTGAAGGCCGCCGCTACAATAGCCGCATGGATGTCTCCCACCTGCTCGACGCGCTGAATCCTGCTCAGCGCGAGGCCGTCAGCGCCGCGCCCGGTCATTATCTGGTCCTTGCCGGCGCCGGGTCCGGCAAGACCCGCGTGCTCACCCACCGCATCGCCTGGCTCAACGAAGTCCACGGCGTGCCGACCCACGGCATCCTGGCGGTGACCTTCACCAACAAGGCCGCCGGCGAGATGCGCTCGCGCGTGGACGGGCAGTTGCGGCACGGCGCGCGCGGCATGTGGATCGGCACTTTCCACGGACTGGCTCACCGCCTGCTGCGCCTGCACTGGCAGGAGGCCAAGCTGCCGGAAGGCTTCCAGGTGCTCGATTCCGACGACCAGCTGCGCCTGGTCAAGCGCGTGGTGCAGGGGCTGGAGCTGGACGACACGCGATTCCCGCCGCGCCAGATCGCCTGGTGGATCAACGCCCAGAAGGACGAAGGACGGCGCCCGCAGCACATCCAGCCTTCCAGCGGCGACCAGTGGTCGGAGGTCATGCACAAGGCGTACGAGGCCTACCAGGAACGCTGCGAACGCGCTGGTCTGGTCGACTTCGCCGAACTGCTGCTGCGCGCGCACGAGCTGCTGCGCGACAACCCCGCGCTGCTCGCGCACTACCGCCACCGCTTCCGCGAGATCCTGGTCGACGAATTCCAGGACACCAACGCCATCCAGTACGCGTTCGTGCGCGTGCTGGCGGGGGATACCGGCCATGTGTTCGTGGTCGGCGACGACGACCAGTCGATCTACGGCTGGCGCGGCGCCAAGGTCGAAAACATGCAGCGCTTCCTGCGCGACTTCGCGCACTCCGGAAGCGGGGGCGCCAGCACGATCCGCCTGGAACAGAACTACCGCTCCAGCGCCAACATCCTCGACGCCGCCAACGCGGTCATCGCCCACAACCCGGATCGCCTGGGCAAGAAGCTGTGGACCGACACCGGCGTCGGCGAGCCGATCGACCTGTATGCGGCCTACAACGAGATGGACGAGGCGCGCTTCGTCGTCGAGCGACTGCGCCAGTGGGTGCGCGACGGCGGCAGCCACGGCGAAGTGTCCATCCTCTATCGCAGCAACGCGCAGTCGCGGGCCTTCGAAGAGGCGCTGCTGGCCGAGCAGGTGCCGTATCGCGTCTATGGCGGCCAGCGCTTCTTCGAACGCGCCGAAATCAAGGACACCCTCGCCTACCTGCGCCTGATCGCCTCGCGCCTGGACGACGCGGCGTTCGAGCGCGCGGTCAACACGCCGGCACGCGGCATCGGTGAGCGCACGCTCGACGAAGTGCGCCGCCGCGCGCGCGCCGACGGCGTCGCGTTGTGGGAAGCCTCGCGCCGCATCGTCGCCGAAGCTGGCCTGACGGCGCGATCGCGCAACGCCGTGGCCGGTTTCCTGGGCCTGATCGACGACGTCGACAACGAAGTGCAGTCGATGACGTTGCCGGAGAAGATCGACCACGTGCTGATCCGCTCCGGCCTGCGCGAGCATTACTTCAACGAATCGCGCGGCCAGCTCGATTCGCGCGTCGACAACCTCGACGAGCTGGTCTCGGTGGCCTCGCGCTTCACCCGCAGCGACGAGGAAGACGCCGCCGCGATGCCGGAACTGGTGGCGTTCCTGAGCTATGCCGCGCTGGAAGCCGGTGAAGGCCAGGCCCAGGCGGGCGAGGAAGGCGTGCAACTGATGACGTTGCACAGCGCCAAGGGCCTGGAGTTTCCGCTGGTGTTCCTGGCGGGCATGGAGGAAGGCGTGTTCCCCAGCGGCAAGTCGACCGAGGAAGCAGGCCGGCTCGAAGAGGAACGCCGCCTGGCCTACGTCGGCATCACCCGCGCCCGGCAGAAACTGGTGCTGAGCTATGCCGAGACGCGCCGCATCCACGGCATGGACATGTACGGCGTGCCGTCGCGCTTCCTGCGCGAGATTCCGCCGTCGCTGCTGCACGAGGTGCGGCCGAAGGTCCAGGTGTCGCGGCCGATGTATTCGGCGCAACCGCGCCGCGACTACGGTCATGCCGCCATCGAGGTGCCGGCGGTGAAACTAGGTTCGCAGGTTCGCCACCCATCGTTCGGGCTCGGCACGGTCACCGATTACGAAGGCAGTGGCGCGCACGCGCGCGTGCAGATCAACTTCGACGATGCCGGCAGCAAATGGCTGGTGCTGGCCTACGCCAACCTGCAGCCGGCATGAAGGCCCTTGGGATGGCGGAAACCACCTAACGCGGTGCGCCGCGCCATTTGCCGCAGGCGCCTTCCTTGTATGCAGGGCGCGGCCTACGCCAACCTGCAGCCTGCATAAAGGCCCTTGGAATGGCGGAAACCACCTAACGCGGTGCGCCGCGCCATTTGCCGCAGGCGCCTTCCTTTATGCAGGGCGCGGCCTACGCCAACCTGCAGCCTGCATAAAGGCCCTTGGGATGGCGGAAACCACCTAACGCGGTGCGCCGCGCCATTTGCCGCAGGCGCCTTCCTTTATGCAGGGCGCGGCCCACGCCAACCTGCAGCCTGCATAGGGAAAGCAAATCACACCTGTCTGCGCAGTCAGCGATTGCGCGACCAGCCACGCTAGAATCCAGCGCCCGGACGCCCTTGGCGGCCGGCTGGGGCCAGGATGGCCCCGCGCACTCATCAATTGGCAGGCAGGGATGATCGATTTCACCGTGGCTGAATGGGCGGCTTGGGCTCCCGGGCTTTCTCAACGTGAACACTGGCAGGCCTGGGCACTGGAGCCCACGCTGCCACATGGCGACGACACCCCCGCATTGACCGAAGTGCCGGCGATGCAGCGCCGTCGCATGGAGCGTCTGGGCCGTATGGCGGTTCAGGTCGCCTGCTGGTGTGCGCCGGCCACGGAGGCTTCCGACGGATCGATCCCGCTGGTGTTCGCCTCGCGCCACGGCGACGTGCAGCGCTCGTTCGAGCTGCTGGACAACCTGGCGCGCAACGAGCCGATGTCGCCCACGCAGTTCGGCCTGTCCGTTCATAACGCGATCGCCGCGCTCTATTCGATCGTGCGCGGCGAGCGAGGCAACTACATCGCGCTGGCCGCCGGCCGGTCCACCGCCGAGGCGGCGATAGTGGAGGCCGCGGCGCTGCTGGCCGATGGCGCGCCGGAAGTACTGGTGGTGGTCTACGACGCACAGCCGCCGCAGGTCTATGCCGGCTTTCTCGACGAACCGGACCCCTTCTACGCCTGGAGCTGGCGCCTGCGCGCCGGCGGCGAGGGTGTGCGCATCGGCCTGACCTGCGCGCCGGCCGAGGCCGGTTCGAGGGTCACCGGGCTGCCGCATGGCCTGGATGTGCTTCGCTTCCTGCTGTCCGGCGACAGCGAGCTGGACCACCATGCCGACGGCATCGCCTGGAACTGGCGGCGCCGTGCCTGAGCGGCTCGACCACGCCTGGCGGGTCTTCGGGACCGGCATCAGCTTCCTCGCCTTCGGCGTGGGCGGGCTGTTGCTGGGCATGCTGGTGTTCCCGGCGATCAACCTGCTGGTGCGCGACCCGGTCCGACGCAGGCGCTGGGCGCGCCGACTGGTGCAGGTCAGCTTCGCTTCCCACATCGAGCTGATGCGCGTGCTCGGCGTGCTGACCTACGAAGTCCGAGGTCGCGAGCGCCTGCAGCGCGAGGGCCTTTTGATCCTGGCCAACCACCCGACCCTGATCGACGTGGTGTTCCTGGTGTCCCTGCTCCCGAACGCCGACTGCGTGGTCAAGTCGGCGCTGTCCCGCAATCCGTGCACCCGCGGCCCGGTGCGCGCGGCCGGCTACGTGTTCAACGACGATGGCGCCGGCCTGGTCGAGGACTGCATCCGGGCCGTACATAACAACGGCAACCTGGTGATATTCCCCGAGGGCACCCGAACCCGTCGCGACGAGCCCACCCCCCTGCAGCGCGGCGCCGCCAACATCGCCGTGCGCGGCGGGCTCGACATTACCCCGGTACGCCTGAGCTGCGAGCCCATGACGCTGGGAAAAGGCGAGAAGTGGTATCGTGTTCCGGCGCGCCGGTTCCATGTCGTAGTCGACGTTTTGGAAGACATCGAGATTGCGCCGTTCCTGAATGGAGCGCAGGGCGAAGCCCTCGCCGCGCGACAGCTGACTGATTATCTGACCGTTTATTTCCGCGGGGGGGGCCTGCGTGCAACCACTTGAGCTTGAGATCAAGGAATTGATCATCTCGGCCCTGTCCCTCGAGGACATCGGCCCGAACGACATCGATGCGGCCGCGCCACTGTTCGGCGAAGGCCTGGGCCTGGACTCGATCGATGCCCTGGAATTGGGCCTGGCGCTGCAGAAGCGCTATGGCGTGACCTTGTCTGCGGATTCGCAGGAAACCCGGCAACACTTTGCCAGCGTCAACGCGCTGGCGAGTTTCGTCGCCGCACAGCGGAACTGAGCGGCGCAGGAAGCACCATGACCAAGAACGAACTCTTCGAACGCATCAGCTCGATCCTTCACGACACCTTCGAGATCGATCGCAAACGCATCACTCCGGAAGCGCAGCTGCATGGCGACCTGGACATCGACAGCATCGATGCGGTCGACCTGATCGTGCAGCTCAAGCCGTTGATGGGTGCGCGGTTGCAGCCGGACGCCTTCAAGTCGGTGCGCACCGTCCAGGACGTGGTGGACGTGCTGCACGGCCTGATCCGCGAAGCCGCCTGAGGCTTCGCCCGAAGTCCCGGCACTGCCCTGAGCCGCGCACGCGCCCTCGTTCTGCTCGCGCTATCGCTGGCCTACCCGCTGGCGGTCTACCTCATGCTCGGCCGATTCGAGCCGCGCTGGCTGGCGGTGTTGCTGTGCGCGCTGGCGCTGCTGCGTGCCTTCGCCACGCGCGAGCGCATCTGGCTGTTCGCCGCCGCCGGCACGGCGCTACTGGCGCTGTGGGCCACCGCATTCAATGCGTCGCTGCCGCTCAAGCT
>DATDBD010000381.1:0-5098 GCA_036525015.1 Lysobacter sp. | reverse complement strand
GCGTCTCGCGGGTGACGACGAACTGGCGCAGGTAACGGCCGATGCGCACGTCGCAGTACTGCGCGCCAGCGCTGCGGGCGGCACCGAGCGCGGCGTCGGCCAACAGCCGGCGCCGCGCGGTGTCGGCCGGTTCGAGCAATGTCTCGGCGGCGATGCTGCGGCCCCACGGAGACAAGGTGGGCAGCAGCAGGCCGGCGAGACCCAGTCCGGTGAGGCTTAGAAAATCACGACGTTGCACGATCAAACACTCCGCGGATCAGACAAGCATGCTCACACTGCATCCGAGAGCGAGGTGAAGGTGAAGTCGCGCAGCTTCATCGGCGGGATCATCATCACGAACGAGGACTCGTCGCCGGACACGCGCACCGGCTTGCCGAGTTCTTCGATGTTGTTGAGCATGATCACCGGCGACTCGTTGAAACGGAAGTTCTTCACCGGATGCTTGATCTGTCCGTTCTCGATGTAGAACGTGCCGTCGCGGGTCAGGCCGGTCAGCAGCACGGTCTGCGGATCGACCATGCGGATGTACCAGGTACGCGTGACCAGGATGCCCTTCTGCGTGCTCGCCACCAGCTGCGCGGTGGTCTTGTCGCCACCGGCCATCAGCAGGTTGCCCGGCTCGCCGACGGCGCGCTTGCCCTGCTTCTTGGCCCAGAAGCGCGAGTATTGCATCGCGACCACCTTGCCGTTCTCGACGATCGCCATTTTCTCGCGCGGCAGGCCTTCCTGGTCCCACGGCAGCACCGGCGCACGCTCGTCCCACGGATCGGCGCTGATGTTCACGCGCGGATCGTAGACCTGCTCGCCGAGCTTGTTGCCGCCGCCCTTCTTCGACAGGAAGCTGCGGCCTTCGTCGGCCTGGCGCGCGTCGAAGAAGTTCATCATGAACGAGATCAGGCCTGCGGCCGCGGCCGGTTCCAGAATCACCGTGTACTTGCCCGGCTCCAGCGCCTTGGCCTCGGCCGACTCGGTGGCCTTGCGCATCGCGGTGCGGATGTCGCTGTCGGCCTTGAAGTCGCTGGCGTCCTTGACGTTGCGGCCGACCCAGCCCGAACCGCGGCCGTCCTCGGTGCGCACCGTGCAGGTGTAGTTGAAGTTGGTGGCGCGCTGGTAACCGGAGTTGCCCTTGCTGTTGGCGAAGGCGACGAAGCTCTGGCCGTCCTCGAGGAAGCCGGCGGCGATCAGCTTCTCGGCCTTGCACGGGCCGATCGAGTCGGCCGCGACCTTGGCACGCGTTTCCGGCGTGATGGCGGCGGTGGACGGGCTGAAGGTCGGGCTCGGCTTGTAGGTCTGCTTCTCGATGGCCGGCATGAACTCCGGGTTTTCCGGAGCCAGCTTCGCCAGGTCCTCGGCGCGGCGCACCACGCGCTCGAGCGCGGCGTCGTCGAACTCGTTGATGGTGGCCACGCCGACGCGGTTGCCGAACGCCACTTCCACGGCCAACTCGGTGTTATCCACGATGCCGCTGGTGGAAATGTTGTTCAGCGCGAAACGGATGTTGCCGTCGATCGAGCCGGTCAGCTGGGCCGTGCACTGGTCGGCCTTGGACAGCTTGAGGACCTTGTCGAGGATGGCCTTGGCCTGCTCTTCGGTAAAAATGCTCATTTAATAATGTCTCCGGGCACGATCAGCCGAGGCTGCGGGCGGTGTTGATGACGTTGATGCCGTTGAAGCGCGCCGTGCTCGAACCGTGCGAGACCGCCGAGACCTGGCCCGGCTGGCCCTTGCCGTCGAAGAAGGAACCGCCCAGGCGATAGTCGCTTTCGTCGCAGACGGCGACGCAGGCATTCCAGAATTCCGGCGTGCGGATCTGATAGGCCACGTCCTCGATCTGCTGGGTGATCTTGCCGTTCTTGATCTCGTAGAACAGCTGGCCGCCGAACTGCGCGTTGTAGCGCTGCTGGTCGATCGAGAACGAACCGTCGCCGACGATGTAGATGCCGTTTTCGACGTCCTTGATCATCTGGTCGACGCTGAGCTTGTTCTTGCCCGGCGCCAGCGACACGTTGGCCATGCGCTGGAACTGCACGCTCGACCACGAGTCGGCATAGCAGCAGCCATCGGATTCGGTCTTGCCCAGGATGTGGGCCTGGTCGCGGATGGCCTGGTAGTCGACCAGCGTGCCGTCCTTGATCAGGTTCCAGCGCTTGGTCTTGACGCCTTCGTCGTCGTAGCCGACCGCGCCGAGGCTGCCCGGCTGGACCTTGTCGGCGAACACGGTGACGTTGTCGCTGCCGTAGCGGAACTTGTCCTTGAGCTTGTCGATCGTGGCGAAGCTGGTGCCGGCGTAGTTGGCTTCGTAGCCGAGCACGCGGTCGAGTTCGAGCGGATGGCCGATCGACTCGTGGATGGTGAGCCAGGTGTGCGACGGGTCGAGCACGAGGTCGTACTTGCCCGGCTTCACCGACGGTGCGGTCAGCTTGGCCTTGGCCTGTTTCGCCGAGGCGACCGCGTCTTCCATCATGTCGTAGGACAGTCCGTAGTTGACCACGCCGTTGGGCGAGACGAACTTGCCCGAAGTCGCGCCGTCCAGGTATTCGAAGCCCATGCCCATCGGCGAGGACAGGCCGTCTCGCGTGCGGAACTTGCCGGTGGCCTTGTCGATCGCGGTGACCGTCATCGGCGCCCAGATGCGGTGCACGTCCTGGTCGATGTAGCTGCCGTCGGTCGAGGCGAAGTACTTCTGCTCGTTGACCAGGAACAGCATCGAGTTGACGAAGCTGCCGCCGGCGTTGATCGCCGCGGCGTTGACGCCGAGCAGCAGGTCGACCTTGTCCTTGAGCGGCACTTCCATCGAGTTCTTCTTGATCGGCGTCTTCCACGACACCTCGCCGACGCCCGGCGCCTTGGCCAACTGCACCGGCGCGGACTGCATCTTGGCGTTGGCCTTGGCTATCGCGGCGGCCTGCTGCGCGGCCTGGACGACGCCCTTGGTGCTCAGGTCATTGGTCGCGGCGAAGCCCCAGGCGCCGTTGACCAGCACGCGGATGCCGATGCCGGTGGATTCGGTGTTGACCACGTTCTGGACCTTGTCCTCGCGCGTGATCACGAACTGGCGCAGGTAACGGCCGATGCGCACGTCGCAGTACGAGGCGCCCGCCGCGGTCGCGGCCGCCAGCGCGGCGTCGGCCAGCGACTTCTTCTTGGCCACGTCGAGCGGCACCAGCAGCGCCTCGGCGGCGATGGCACGGCCGAACGGCATCATCAGCCCGGCCACGCCAATGCCGGACATCGTGAGGAATGAGCGTCTATCCACTTTTGTTGTACCCCCGGATGAGCCCGCGCGGCATCGGGTCGATGCGCCAGGCGATAGAAGACGGCAAAGCTCGCCGACTGTGCGGAGCGCGGTCGCGGGTCGTCAAGTGACGTTCGGGCTAGAAAGAGGCCGAGGTGATGGCGCGAAGGAGGAAATGTGGCGCCGGTCGTATCGATCGCAGCGGGCGGCAGCCGTGATTGTTGTCGCGTTGTGCCGGATGTGGCGGCTGACGCTGCCCGTCGGTTTCGTCGTCCACTGCCGTCCCAGGGTCGCTGCCATACGCTGCGGCACGGCGCAGGCGCCGATTTACAAACACCGATTTACAAACACCGATTCACAACGCCGGTTCGATGGCCGGGTCGCGTTGCCCACGAAGTGCTTGCACGTGATCCAGCGCGATGGTGGCCATGCCTTCATCCCCCAACGCGCGATAGAGGGCCAGAGTGGTCCAGGCCACCCGATAATCGGAGGACGAGAACGCATCGAGATCGCCCAGGACCGCGGAGGCCTGGTCGGCCTGTCCCTGCTCCAGCAGCAGCCTGGCCAGCAGTACGCCGGCCTGGATCCTGTCAGCGGGGATGCCGCGCTCGGACATCGCATGGGCCTCGCGCGCCAACTGCATCGCCACGTCGGGACGATTCTGCGCGCGTGCGACCAGCGCGCGGGCCAGCTTGGGTGGCATCGGCTCGTCCTTCGCATCGCTGGCACGTTCCAGCCAGGCCTTCGCGGTCGCCAGGTCCTGATTCGTCAGCGCCGCCTGGACCGCCGCGAGCAGCAGCGAGTCCTGTACGGCCACCCCGGATTCAGGCAGGTGTCGCGCCAACCCTCCCGCCTGCACCTGATTGCCTTGCGCCATCCGCAGCCGAAGCATCGCCGACTGCAAGGTCTGGCTGTTCTCGGGCACGCCCAATGCCCGCAGTGACGCGATACTGCGCTCGGCCTCTCCCAGGCGGCCAACCGCGAGCATCGCCTCCACGCGGACCGTCGCAATGCGGATCGCCAGGTCATCGTCTTCCAGCGACTTTCTCAACTCGTCGGCGCGCTGGATCGTGATCGCAGCCTCCGCGGGCTGCGCCAACTTGAGCTGCAAATTGGCCTTCGTCATCAGCGCCGCTGCGAGGTAGTCCTGCACCTCGAAGCGCTCGAACACGGAGATGGCCCGATCGAATTCGTTCAACGCCTGCGCGTGGTGGCCGCGCTGGACCTCCAACATCGCCAGGTTGGAGCCGACCGCGGCCGCCTCGACCGTGCTACCAGCTCGCTGCATCGCGATACGCGCCATGCCCAGATCGCTGACGGCCCCTTCGAGCTTTCCCTGCTGGATACGCGCCACGCCGCGGCCGTTGTAGGCATTGCCTATCAGCGCCGGATCGCGCCCTTGTTCCGCGCTGGACTCCAGCACCGCCAGCGCCTGGGCGTAGTCGCCTTCGGCCGCAATCGGATCGACGCGCCGGATTGCGATGGCGCCTTTCCCCATCAGTGCCCTCGCCCGGATCCCGTCCGGCACGTCCGGCCTGCGGTCGAGCAGTTCCTGGAAAATCCCTGCGGCCTTGTCCATGCGCCCGGCACGGTATTCCAGCTGGCCTTCGCGAACGCGCAACTGCGGGTCGTCACGCTCGTTCGCCGGCGCGGCTTCGATCAGGCGACGCACGGTATCGAGTTGGCCGATGATGAGTTCGGCATCGATCTGTTGCACGCGTTCGGTCAACGCACTGGGCTTGGCATCGCTGTCCTTACGCAACCGTCCAAGCCTGCTCAACCAGGAGTCGGACGCCGCTGCGGCCGCTGTGAGCGGTGTGCTGCCATGCGCATCGATGGCGTGCGGACCGGCGGCATCGTGCA
>DATDBD010000380.1:0-9049 GCA_036525015.1 Lysobacter sp. | reverse complement strand
GAAGCTCAAGGCCGAACTCGGCGGCATGATCACCAAGGTGCAGGGCACCGGCCTGCTGTTCTCGTGCGAACTCGCGCCGCAGTTCAAGTGCTACGGCACCGGCTCGACCGAGGAGTGGCTGCGCGAACAGGGCCTCGGCGTCATCCACGGCGGCGTCAACTCGCTGCGCTTCACGCCGACGTTCACCATCACCAGCGAAGAGATCGACCTGCTGGTGTCGATGGTCGCGCGCGCGTTGAAGGAAGGGCCTCGCGCGCAGCAAGCGGCGGCAGCTTGAACCCGTCCCCCTCTCCCTGACCGCCTTGCGGCGGTCGTCCCTCCCCCGCAGGGAGAGTGGGATGGGTCTTTAACGCGACCCGGGCTCGGCGTGACCCTTGCCGGGCTTCCCTCCCCTCTCGTGGGAGAGGGAGAGGCGCGAAGCGCCATCGAGAGGGCACACTCTCCTCCTCCATTGCCTCCACTGCCAGGCACGCCCGTGAAAATCGTCGAAGTCCGCCATCCGCTGGTGCAACACAAGCTCGGCCTGATGCGCGTGGGCCACATCAGCACCAAGGAATTCCGCGAACTCGCCTCCGAGGTCGCCACGCTGCTGACTTACGAGGCAACGGCCGATCTGGAAACCGAGGACTTCGTGGTCCAGGGCTGGGCCGGGCCGGTGACGACGCGGCGCATCAAGGGCGCCAAGGTCACGCTGGTGCCGATCCTGCGCGCGGGACTGGGCATGCTGCCCGGCGTGCTGGAGCTGATCCCGGCGGCTAAGGTCGGCGTGGTCGGCCTGCAGCGCGACGAGAAGACGCTGCATCCGGTCGGCTACTACGAGAAGCTCACCGGCCGCATGGACGAGCGCACGGCGATCATCCTCGACCCGATGCTGGCCACCGGCGGCACGCTGGTCGCCACCGTCGACATGCTCAAGGCGGCGGGTTGCAAGCGCATCAAGGGATTGTTCCTGGTCGCCGCGCCGGAAGGCCTGCGGGCGCTCGAATCACGGCATCCGGACGTAGAGGTCTACACCGCGTCGATCGATGAGCGGTTGAACGAAGTAGGCTACATCCTGCCCGGCCTGGGCGATGCGGGCGACAAGATCTTCGGCACCAAGCATTACTGAAGCACCACCTCGCAGGTGGGCCTTGGCCCGCGTTTTGTTCGCGAGCAAAGCACAAGCAAAGCGTTACGCCTGCCCTTCAGCCCGCCCTACTGCGACTTTGCGCGATTGCCGCGCTCACGGCGGTGATGGCGGCGCAGCAGTACGACCACCAGCATCACGGCCATCAGGCCACCCACGAGCCACGTCGTGGTGCGCGACAGCGCTCCCGACCCGTCCGGTCCCGGTGCGACTTCATCCTCCTGGTTGCGTCCCTGCATCGCATCGGGCCTGAGGCGCCAGCCGCCACCGCGCCATTCCACGCGTCCGGCGAGCGGCGGCAGACGCAGTTCACGCCAGCGTACACGCAGGTCGCCGATCTGCGGATCGAGCGGATTCTCGGCACTGCCCAGGCCATCGCCTTCCGGCTGGAACGACGCGGCCAAGTTAGCCGGCAGCCGCGAGAAGCTCGGGCGGAATACGTGCCACTCGCCCAGAACCTGTAACACAGCCAGACCCAATGGTTTGCCGTCCAGCGTGGCCGAGTCGGACCACCAGCGACGACTCTCGAGTGGAATCTTCGTCGGATTCTCGTGCCCCGGAGCAAAGCCGGAGGAGTCGATCGGCGCGGAGTTCCATACCCGGGCATAGCCATCGCCATCGGCGCGCCACTGGTACATCTCGACCTGACGATCGAGACCGAACTGTCGCGAAACCACGCCGAAATCGCGATCACGCAACGCCTCGCCAGGCTGTGGGTCGTCCACCGGCTCGATCGGCGCGACGGACTGCACCGATTGCGCCGGTTGCGCCATCGCCACCGTCGCCAGCATCAGCATCGGTGCGAGCGCCGCCCTCGCCCAGGCGGGGCTCATGCCGTCAGCATCCTCGCATGCAGCTCGGCTACCTCGTGCACGGTACCGAACTTGCCTTTTTCGTCCTGCGTGAGCTGCGCCAGCGCGCATTGCGGATCGTGAGTGAAGAACAGATGGACGTTGCGCGCCAGCTTGTCGGCCAGGAACGACTTTTTCTCGTCGATCAGCAGTTCGGCGTTGCGGTCGTAACCCATGGTGATGGGCACGTGCACCCACGGCCGACCCGGAATCAGGTCGGCGCAGAACACCACGCCGCCATGCGGTTCGCCATTCACCATTTCAGGCCCGACGATCTCCGCCAGCATCAATCCCGGCGTGTGGCCGTCGCTGTAATGGAATCGAACGGTTTTGCCGAGCATCTTCGAGTACTCGCCATCGACCAGCTCCAGGCGACCGGTCGCCTCCAGCAGGCCGACCAGTTCCGGTATGAAACTGGCGCGATCGCGCGGATGCGGTTGTTTGGCGCGCTCGAAATGCTCACGGCCCACCAGATAGCTGGCGTTGGGGAACAGCAGGCGCGGCGCCTGGCCTTCGGCCCACGGCGCGAGCAGGCCGCCGGCATGGTCGAAATGCAGGTGCGACAGCACGACGACGTCGATGTCTTCCGGCTGGAAGCCGGCCGCGGCCAACGAATCGACCAGCACATGGCGCTCCTCGACGACACCGTAGCGCTCGCGCAGCTTCGGCTCGAAGAAGGCGCCGATGCCGGCTTCGAACAGCACCGTCTTTCCATTCAATGGACTGGCCAGCAGCGCTCGGCAGGCCAGATCGATGCGGTTCTGCTCGTCCGGCGGTGCCCACTTGGCCCACATCGCCCGTGGCGCGTTGCCAAACATCGCGCCACCATCGAGTTTCTGGCTGTTGCCCAGTACCGACCAGAGTTTCATGTCCTGCACACCGGTTCGCTTCCGATCAGTGATTTTAGCGCGCCGGAACTGAACTCGGCTCGCTGCAGCACGATTACGTGCTCAGCGCGCGGGAGCGGACTCCACTATCGCCGCCTTGCCGACGGGATTGCGCGGATCGGTGCCGGCTTGCAGCGTGTTGCTGCGCTTGTCCCAGGACACCGTCTGCAGGTTGCCCCAGGGGTTCTCGCCCGCATTGACCTTGTGTCCCATCGCCTCCAGCGCGGCCACGGTTTCGGGGTCGAGCGCGCCCTTTTCGACGGAAATCACGTCGGGCATCCATTGGTGGTGGATGCGCGGCAATGCGGCCACGCTCTGCGCGTCCAGCCCCCAGTCGTAGCCGAGGATGCCCAGCAGCACCTCGGTGATGATGCGGCTGCCACCGGGAGCGCCGACCACCGCGATCTTGTCCTTGGACTCCATGAAGCTCGGCGTCATCGAGCTGAGCATGCGCTTGCCGGGCTCCGGCGCGTTGGCGGCAAAACCCATCACGCCGAACGCATTGGGCGTGCCAGGACGCAGCGCGAAGTCGTCCATCTCGTTGTTGAGCAGCACGCCGGTGCCCGGCACGACCATGCCCGAGCCGTACAGCAGGTTGACCGTCTGCGTCACCGAGACACGGTTGCCGTTCGCGTCGATGATCGAGAAGTGGGTGGTCTCGTCGTCTTCCAGCGGCGCCGGCTCGCCCGGCAGCAGATCGCTGGGCGTGGCCTTGGACGGATGGATCGTGGCGCGCAACCCGGCGGCGTAGTCGGGGCTGGTCAGGCGCGCCAGAGGCATCTTCACGAAGTCCGGATCACCCAGGTAGATGGTGCGGTCGCGAAACGCGCGTCGCATCGCTTCGGCGATCAGGTGCGTGCGCTGCGCTGCATCGAGCTTGGCCAAGTCCCAGCCGGACAGCATCTGCAGCATTTCGGCGATCGCCACGCCACCCGACGACGGCGGCGGCGCGGTGGTGATCGCCCAGTCGCGATACTGGAAGCGAAGCGGCTCGCGTTCCTTGACGCGATAGCCGGTCAGCTCGTCGGCGCGCCATTGGCCGCCCTCTTCCTTCACCGCGGCCAGCAGCTTGCTGGCGACTTCGCCACGATAAAAACCATCGAAGCCTTTCTCTGCCAGCAGCTCCAGCGTGCGGGCCAGGTCAGGCTGCTTGAGAATCTCGCCCGCCGTCGGCGGCGTGCCGTCGGCAAGGAATACTTCTCGCGTACCGCGGTAACGCTCCATCACCTGACGGCGGCTGCCATAGCCGCGTTCCAGGCGCGGATAGATTTCGAAACCTTCGCGGGCGATGCGGATGGCCGGTTGCAGCGACGTCTTCAACGGAAGGCGGCCGTACTTCTTGGCCACGTGCACCAGCGCCGCCGGCAGGCCGGGAATGCCGGCCGACCAAGGCCCGTTGGTGGCGCGGTCGCGGTTGAGCTCGCCCTTCTCGTCGAGGAACGCGGCGGGCGTCGCCGATGCCGGCGCGGTTTCGCGCGCATCGACGAAGATGTCCTTGCCGCTCTTGGCATCGTGCAGCAGGAAGAAGCCGCCGCCGCCGATGCCGGAGCTGATCGGTTCCACCACGGCCAGGGCGGCGGACACCGCGACCGCGGCATCGAAGGCATTGCCGCCGGCGCGAATGATTTCCAGGCCTGCATCGGTCGCCAGTGCGTGGGCGCTGGCGATCGCCGTGCCAGGCGGGTGCGCGGCACTTGCGGCGGTCGGAGTGGTTTTGGGAGCTGCCTGCAGTGGCAGCGTTGCGGTGAACAGCAGACTGGCGGACAACAAACTGGCGGACAGCACGCTCGTTGACAGCGCACGCAACGCTGGACGCATCAGGTCAGCTCCTGCTGCAGCCTGGCCAGCTTGGCCAGCAGCTGCTCGTGGGATTCAGGGTGGTCCGAATCGGGGTCGATGCACTCGACCGGACAGACGACGACGCACTGCGGCTCGTCGAAGTGGCCGACGCACTCGGTGCAACGCGCCGGATCGATCACGTAGATGGTCTCGCCCTGCGAAATCGCCTGGTTCGGGCAGGCCGGTTCACAGACGTCGCAGTTGACGCAGAGCTCGTTGATCTTGAGGGACATGGATTTCGGGTGTCGACGGCGCCTTGCAGGGCGTCTGTTCGACTTTACTCGTCTATTCCGCGAGGGCGGGAATCCAGTGGCTTTCTCGGGCCTGACGATTCAACTGTCGGGCGATGGGTTTGGGCAAAGCGAAAGGCACTGGATCCCCGCCTTCGCGGGGATGACGATCCGGCAAAGCCGCGCCCGCAACGCGGGCGCGGGCCGGATCGTTACTTGGCTTCGACGAACTTGTAGTCGACGCCAGCCGGGGTCACGGCGGCCTTGACGCGATCGTTGTCGGCGGCCGCGCCGATGAACAGCACCTTCACGCCCTTCATCGAGCCAGGCTGGGCCTGGGCGAAGGCGGCGACGGTCAGATCGGCGGTCTTGGCCGAAGTCGGCGAGCCGAAGGCCAGCAGGTTGCCCTCCAGGATGCCGCGCGAGATGTCCGCCTGCGCCTTCTCGAGCTGACGTGCGTAGTAACCGTCGAAGTCCTGCGAACCTTCCGCCGGCAGCACGTACACGTAGGTGTTGGTGACGCCATCGAGATTGCGCTTGACCACGTCGGTCAGGTAGGCATTCCACGCGTTCTCGTCGCTGGTGGTCGGTGCAGTCAGCGGCGCTTCAACGGCGGCGACCTTCTGCTCTTCCTTCTTGCAGGCGGCAAGGAAGGGCAGCGACAGGCAGGCGATCAGCAGCAGGCGGGTGGCGTTCTTCATGGAGGAAATCCCCTGGTTTTGAGTTGGTGTGAGGTGGGAGTCAGGAATGGGAGCGTTTCCACTGCGCCTTCAGGGCAGCAGTGACGGCGGGAGGTACGAAACCGGAGACATCGCCACCGAGGCGTGCGATCTCGCGCACCAGCGATGAGGAGATGAATCCGTATTGCTCGGCCGGAGTGAGGAACAGCGTTTCCACTTCCGGAATCAGGTGGCGGTTCATGCTCGCCAGCTGGAATTCGTATTCGAAGTCGGACACCGCGCGCAACCCGCGCAGCAGCACCCCGCCGCCGACATCGGCGACGAAATGGGCCAGCAGCGAATCGAATCCGCGCACCTCGACATGAGAATGGTGGGCCACGGCCTTGCGTGCCAGATCGACACGCAGCTCCAGCGGCAGCGCCGGTCCTTTGCCCGGGCTTTCGGCGACACCGATGATCAGCCGCTCGAACAGCGGCGCGGCTCGATCGACAAGATCGATGTGGCCGTTGGTGATCGGATCGAAGGTTCCGGGATAAACGGCGATGCGGTTTCGGGCCGAAGTCATTCGATGGTCTGAGGCGATGGCATGCCGCTTGCCGGGTTATCCGAAAGTGTAGCAGCGGCCGCCGGTTGTCGCCGGTAAACCGCGAAACGGACGTCCTGGGTCTGGCCTTCCCGGTGCAGCGCCCAACCTTCCGGCAGCCCCACGCCGGCATCGTGCGGGCATTCCAGGTACAGCCATGCCGCTGGCGCCAGCCAGGGCATCAGCCTGTCCAGCGCGGCACTCCATAGGCCGGCGGCAAAGGGAGGATCGACAAAGGCGAGGTCGAAAGCCTGCGTCGGCGGGGTGGCCAGCCAGGCCAGCGCGTCGGCCTGGACGATATCGGCCGCCTCGCCTCCCGGCAAACGCGCGGCCAGGGTGCGCAGCGCCGCCGCCAGAGCAGGATCGCGCTCGACCAGCATCGCCGACGCGGCCCCTCGTGAGAGCGCCTCCAGGCCAAGCGCGCCGCTGCCTGCGAACAGGTCCAGCACCTTGGCTCCCGGCAGCACCGGCATCAGCCAATTGAACAAGGTCTCGCGCACACGGTCGGAGGTTGGCCGCAGTCCGGCGATGTCCGGCACCTCCAGGCGCGTGCCGCGCCAGCGACCGCCGATCAGGCGAACCTTGCCCGGCGCGGGGGCGTGCGGGCGTCGTGGTGGCGATCTGTTCATCGGGCGCGTCGGAGGGCCGGTGCTAGCATGTGTGCATTCTCGCGCATTCGCCGATTCGCCTTCGATGCTCAGTTTTTTCCGCCGCAAGAAACCCCAGCCCCCCACCGAGGCGGCAAAGTCCGGCTCCAGCGAGCACGACTCCCGTATCGAGGAATTGGCAGCGGCATTCCCCGACGCCGGATCGCACGACCTGCCAGCCGATCGTGCAATCGACGGTCCATTCGATAGTCCAGCCGATCGTCCAAGCGACAGCCCGGACCTTCAGGCGGAAAGCCTGGAGCCGGTTCCCGCCGAAGTGATCGCCGCCGCGCTCGACATCGAGCCGATGCAGCAGGCGCCCTCACAGGCGCCCTTCATCGCGCCCGAGCCGGCACTGCAGGCCTCCTCCGAAGCACCGGCGGCCCCGGGCAAGACCGGCTGGCGCGAACGCCTGCGCGGCAGCACCTTCGCGCGCAGCTTCAACGGCCTGTTCTCGCGCCATCCGCGCCTGGACGACGACCTGCTCGACGAGATCGAGACCGCGCTGATCACCGCCGACGTCGGCATCACCGCTACCACGCAGTTGATCGAATCGCTGCGCAAGCGCATGAAAGCGCGCGAGTTCGCCGACGCCCGTGCGCTGCTCGCCGCATTGCGCGCCGACCTGCTGGCGATGCTGCGGCCGGTGGCGCAGCCGTTGCAGATCGACACCGAGGCCAAACCCTTCGTGCTGCTGACTGTGGGCGTCAACGGCGTCGGCAAGACCACCACCATCGGCAAGCTGGCCAAGCGTTTCAAGGACGAGAACCGTCCGCTGATGCTGGCCGCCGGCGACACCTTCCGCGCCGCCGCGGTGGCCCAGTTGCAGGCCTGGGGCGACCGCAACGGCGTACCGGTCGTGGCGCAGGGCCAGAACGCGGACGCGGCTTCGGTCGCCTTCGACGCGCTGCAGGCGGCCAAGGCACGCGGCACCCAGGTGCTGATCGCCGACACCGCCGGCCGCCTACACACCCAGCAAGGCCTGATGGCCGAACTGGAAAAGATCAAACGCGTCCTCCAGAAGCTCGACGTCACCGCGCCGCATGAAGTGCTGATGGTGATCGACGGCACCACCGGCCAGAACGCGCTGTCGCAGCTGCGGCAATTCCATGCCGCCGTCGGCGTGACCGGGCTGGTGGTGACCAAGCTCGACGGCACCGCCAAGGGTGGCGTGGTGTTCGCACTGGCGCGCGAGTTCGGCATTCCGATCCGCTATGCCGGCATCGGCGAACGTCCGGAGGACCTGCGCGTGTTCGACGCCGAGGCGTTCGTGGACGCATTGCTGCCCGAGTCGCTCGGCGCCTAGCGCCGCCGATCGCCCGCGCATGGCCGCGCCGGAGACCCGCCGACAGGAACGACCACGCTCCCGCCGCACGGTGGTATGGATCGCGCTCGCGGCCACCCTGGCGTTGTTGCTGTTGGCATTGCGCTGGGTATCGCAACCCAGCCAGGTCGCCGGGCTGATCCTGCGCCAGGTCGGCCATGCGCTCGGGCTGGAGATCACGGCGAGCGGAGCCAGCGAGTACCGCCTGCGTGGCACGCCGATGCTCTCGATTCGCGATGTCGTCGCGCGCCAGCCCGGTGCCACCACCGCGCTGCTGCGCGCCGAACGCATCAGGCTGGAGCTTCCCTGGTCGACCGTACGCGCCCGTGGCGCCGACCTGACGATCAAGCGCATCGAACTGGATGCGCCACAGGTGGACGTCGCCGCGCTGCAGCGCTGGCTGGCGACGCGCCCGCCATCGGAAACGCGCATCCCCACGCTGACCGATGGCCTGCGCGTGACTCGGGGGCGCGTGACGGGCGACGGCTGGTCGGTCGAAGCCATCGATCTCGATCTGCCCTTCCTGCATCCGCAACGTCCGGTCAGGGCGCAGCTACGCGGCAGTCTCATCAGCGGCGCAATGCATCTCCCATTCGACCTCGATGCGGCGATGACGCGACCGGCCGTGGGTGCCGGTGTCGGTGTTTCGGGCGACCTGTCGATCCAATCCAAGCCGTGGACGCTCGCGACGGACAGCACGCTATCGGGCCGCCTGCACAGCGGCGAGGACGGCGTCGGCCTGGACCGCCTGCGCGTGGCGGCCGATGCGCGTTACCGCAACGGCGATGCCGACCAGCCATTCGTACTCGGCCTGGCCGGCCGACTGCGCCTGCATGAGGGCGAACTCGGCATCGCGCCGCTCGGACTGGCGGTGCGTGGACG
>DATDBD010000379.1:0-2939 GCA_036525015.1 Lysobacter sp. | reverse complement strand
CCGCGCCATCGCCGAGATCGAAGGCATCGGCCGCATCCGCTTCACCACCTCGCACCCGCTGGAGTTCTCCGACTCGCTGGTGGAGGCCTACCGCGACGTGCCCAAGCTCGCCAACTACCTGCACCTGCCGGTGCAGGCCGGCAGCGACCGCGTGCTGGCGGCGATGAAGCGCGGCTACACGGCGCTGGAGTTCAAGCAGAAGATCCGCAAGTTGCGCGCGGTGCGACCGGACATCTCGGTGTCCTCCGACTTCATCGTCGGTTTCCCGGGCGAGACTGAAGCCGACTTCGAAAAGACCATGAAGCTGATCGAGGACGTTGGCTTCGACCAGTCGTTCTCCTTCATCTACTCCCGCCGCCCGGGCACCCCGGCCGCCGATCTGGAAGACAACGTCGGAAGCGAAGAGAAGCACGCGCGGCTGTCGCGCCTGCAGGCGCATATCAACGCGCACGCCCGATCGATCTCCGATGCGATGGTGGGCAGCGTGCAGAGCGTGCTGGTCGAAGGCCCGTCGAAGAAGAATCCGAACGAACTCACCGGCAAGACCGAGAACATGCGCTCGGTGAACTTCCCGGGGCATTCGCGCCTGGTCGGTCAGTTCGTCGACGTGGTCATCACCGAGGCGATGAGCAACTCGCTGCGCGGGCGCGTGGCGATGGCGAGCGAAGTCCCGGACGAGGCGGCAACCGCGGCTTGACTTCAACGGCCGGGCTTTCGACGAAGACGTCGGCCGCCCGACCGACGCCTTCGTGATGCACCGGACGCTTTGAGGCGCCTTACTCGGCCCGATCGCCCGCCCGGTACACCGCGCGACCATCGACATAGGTCGCCTGCACCGTGAGATCGCGCAGCTTCGCCGGATCGATCGTCAGCGGATCTTCCTTGAGCAGCACGAAATCGGCGCGCTTGCCCACGGCGAGACTGCCGACCTCGGTTTCCGCGAACCCCGCATAGGCCGCATCGAGCGTGAAGCCGCGCAACGCTTCGAACGCGGTCAGCTTCTCCTCCGGATGCCAGCCCCCGACAGGCAAGCCCTGCGCATCGGTGCGGGTGGCGGCGGCATACAGCCCCAGACGCGGATCCACCGATTCCACCGGGAAGTCCGAGCCGAGCGCGAGCCGCGCTCCGCTGTCGCGCAGCTGGCGCCAGGCGTAGGCCCCGACGATGCGTTGCGGGCCGACGCGGTCCTGCGCCCAGGGCATGTCGCTGGTCGCATGGGTCGGCTGCATCGAGGCGATCACGTGCAATTGCGCCAATCGCGGCAGATCCTGTGGCGCCAACACTTGTGCGTGTTCGATGCGCCAGCGGTGGTCGCCACCGGCATCGGCGCCGAGCACGCGAGCATAGGTTTCGAGCACGTCATGGTTGCCTCGATCGCCGATGGCATGCGTCGCCACCTGCACGTCGCAGCCCTTGGCCTTGACGACGGCGGCCGACATCGCCTCCGGCGACGTCAGGATCAGGCCGCGGTTGCCGTGCTCGTCGCTGTAGTCCTGCAGCATCGCCGCGCCGCGGCTGCCCAGCGCGCCATCGGCATACAGCTTGACCGTGCGCATCTGCAGGCGTCCCGATGGATGCCGGTAGAGTCCTTCGCGGCACAACAGGTCCAGCGCATCGCCATTGCCCGCCGCCATCGCGGTGATGCGCAAGGGCATCGCGCCCCGATCGGCCAGGCGCTGGTAACGGCGCAGTTCGGCCAGGTCGGCGCCGGCATCGTGCACGCCGGTGAGGCCGTGCTCCACCGCCGCCTGCATGCCCAACGACAGCGCGCGCTCGGCCGTGGCTTCATCCAACGGGGGACGTGCCATGTCGACCTGCGCCATCGCGCCGTCGATGAAGATTCCGGTGGCACGGCCCCGACTGTCGCGTTCGATGCGGCCACCTTCAGGCTGCCACGTGCCGGACAGGTCACGCTTCACCGCGCGCATCGCGGCGGTGTTGGCCCAACCGGCGTGGCCGTCCACGCGCTCCAGCCACACCGGGCGATCGGGAAACGCCGCATCGAGGTCGGCCGCCGTCGGGAAGCGCTGCTCGGGCCAGTCGTTCTGGTCCCAGCCGCGACCGATCAGCCAAGCGCCGGCCGGAAGCTGCGTTGCGAATGCGCGCAACCGTTGCAGCACTTCTTCCTTGTTGCGCGTGCCGACCAGATCGGCGCTCAGCTTGGTCATGCCCAGTCCGGCCACATGCCCATGCGCGTCGATCAGTCCGGGAACGACGGTGGCGTCACCGGCGTCCAGGCGATTGGCGTCCGGGTAGCGTTTAAGCAGCGCGGCGGTGTCGCCAAGCGCGAGGATGCGACCGTCCCCGTCGAAGGCCAACGCCTGCACACGCGGCTGGGCGACCTCCATCGTGTGGATTCTCGCCGCGCTCAATACCGTGACTTCGGCCGCGGCCGCATGACCGGCCAGCGTCATCGCCAGTGCCGCAATGCCCGATGCCGACCCACCCCAACGCTGCTTTCGCATGCCGCCCCCCAGGCGATCCGGAATGCCCGGACTTTGCGCAATGCGGTGCGGCGGTGCAAGTCGCGGTGGCAAGCGCCACAACCGGCAAAGTCCCTCATCCGGCCTTCGGGCCCCTTCCCCCGCACGCGGGAGTAGGGAACGCCCCGTCAATCCAGCCGCTTGCGGAATCGAAGGATCGCGGCGGTCATCATCACCGTGATGAAAGCCAGCAACGCCAGCACTTCCGGCCACAGCTCCGGGAGCGTGGCGCCGCGCAGCATGATGCCGCGGATAAGCCGCAGGAAATGCGTCAGCGGCAGCACCTCGGCCAGCCATTGCACGATCCTCGGCATTCCGGCGTACGGGAACATGAAGCCCGACAGCAGGATCGACGGCAGGAACACGAAGAACGTCATCTGCATCGCCTGGAACTGCGACTGCGCCTTGGTCGAGATCAGCAGGCCAAGCGTCAGGTTGGCGATGATCAGCAGCACC
>DATDBD010000378.1:0-5135 GCA_036525015.1 Lysobacter sp. | reverse complement strand
ACGCATAGGCGTGCATCAGCTCCAGTGCGAGATGCGCCAGGCACAGCGCCAGCGCGAGCGCGAGCACCCACAGCGGTCGCCACGGCTTGTACCCCGGCACGACGTTGCTGGCGAAGAATGGGAACATGCGATGCGCGACAGTCAGATAGACCGGCAGCAGCAACCCGAAACCGCCGATCTTCATGCTGGCGAACGCCCACAACGGCGATGCGCCGAGTACGAATGCGGTCCACGCCAGCAATCCGGCAAGGCCCACGCACAGCGCCGCGAAGCAGGCGCGCGCGTGCCAGGTCGTGCCTTTCTCGCGCCACAGCAACGGCCCGAGCGTGGCGATGACCACGATCCATCCCGCCAGCGTCATCAACAGTCCCACGAAGATGCCGGCTTCCCATCCCATCGCGCCGAGCAGCGTTGCCAACTGGCCGCCGAACACGCCGATCCCGACCGGCAGATAGCGCCATCGCTCCAGTTCGCGCAGCCCCATCCAGCGCGGAAACACCGTCAACAGAAAACCGAAGATGAAACTGGCCAGCACCTGGTACTGCATCACGAACGCATGCAACCAGCCTGCGTACTGCGCCGGCTGCGGCATCGCCAGCGCCGGCCAACGCTGGCCGGCCAGCCAGGCCGCCCACCACGCCATCGCCAGCAAGAGGTTGCTGGCGCCGATGAAGAACAACAGCCGGTGCGGTGCCTGTGCAAGCAGCCGGGGAGAAAGAGACGGCGCGGAAAGTCGGTTCATGGCCCGCAGTGTAGGACTGAGGCGTGATCATCGCCTTGATCCAGGTCAGGCAAAAAACCTCCGGCGCGGGGCCGGAGGTTTTGGTTTTTCCAGTGACTGCGTTGCGCCAATCGGCGCGTCAGTGCTCGGGCGCCTTCACACCGTCCAGTTCGACTGCCGGCCGCGGCGCCACCCACAACCGGAACACGAACCATGCCATCGCGATGGCACCGACGCTGAAGATCGTGTCGCCCGGCACGCGCATCCAGATCAGCATATCGATGATGGGCTGCTGCATGAACTCGGCCGAGCGCGCATAGGCATAGCCATGCTCGATCGCCGCCAGCAACTGTAGCGTGCCAAGCGGCAGCAAGGTCAGCAGCGCCATCATCGCCAGGCCGATGTTGAGGCACCAGAACGAGGTCTTCAGCGCGCGGGTGTCCCAATGCATCTGCCCGCGCAGGCCGCGCATGCAGAACAGCATCAGCGCGATGCCGAGCATGCCGTACACGCCAAACAGAGCCGTGTGGCCGTGTAGCGGCGTCAGGTTCAGGCCCTGCATGAAGTACAGCGACAGCGGCGGGTTGATAAGGAACCCGAACAGTCCCGCGCCGACCAGGTTCCAGAACGAGACCGCGAGGAAGAACAGGATCGGCCAGCGGTAACGGGCCATCCACGGTGTCGACTTGCCCAGCTTCCAGGTGTGGTGTGCTTCGAATCCGATGTAGGCCAGCGGCACCACTTCCAGGGCACTGAAGCTCGCCCCCAGCGCCACCACCGCCGTCGGCGTGCCGACGAAGTACAGGTGGTGCAGCGTGCCGAGCACGCCGCCGGACATGAACACGATCGTGGCGAACAGCACGGCGGTCGTGGCCGACTTCACCTGCACCAGTCCGAGCTTGACGAATATCAGCGCCATCACCGCGGTGGCGAACACCTCGAAGAAGCCTTCCACCCACAGATGCACCAGCCACCAACGCCAGTACTCGACCTCGGAGATGTGCGTGTGCTCGCCCCACATCAGTGCCGCGCCGAAGAACAGGCCGATGCAGACGGTGGACATGAACAGCAGGCCCACAATCGCCTTGGTCTCGTTCTTCGGAGCGCGCAGCACCGGCCACAGCGCGCGGCCGACCAGCGTGAGCCACAACAGCAGGCCGATGAACAGGAACCACTGCCAGAAGCGGCCCATGTCGGCGTACTCCCAGCCCTGATGCCCGAACCAGAAGTTGTTGGCCAGGCCGAGCTTCTGCATCACCGCCAGCCACTGTCCGGCGAACGCGCCGACCACGATGACCAGCAGGCAGCCGAACAGGAAATTGACGCCCAGTCTCTGGAACTTGGGTTCATGCCCCGACAATGCCGGCGCGATGTACAGCCCGGTGCCAAGCCATGCCACCGCGATCCACAACACCGCCAACTGGGTATGCCAGGTGCGGGTGATCGAGTACGGCAGCACGTTGGACAGCGCATAGCCGTAGGCCTGCTGGCCTTCGACCTGGTAATGCGCCGTGATCGCGCCGAGCAGGATCTGCGTCAGGAACAGCGCCAGAACGACCCAGAAGTACTTGGCTGTGGCGCGCATCGAGGGAGTGATGCGCAGCGAGGCCAGTGGATCGGAGGCCGGCAGCTTTACCCGACTCTCGTTGTCGTGCGTTCGCGCGTGGTACCAGCCGAGCAACCCGATGCCCGCGATCAGGAACAGCACGCTGAAGAACGACCACGTCCACAACGGCGCGGGCGGCGTGTTGCCGATCAGCGGCTCGTTGGGCCAGTTGTTGGTGTAGGTCACGCCTTTCTTGGCCGTGCCGTTCGCACCCGCCCCCGCATCGCCTTCCTCGCGCGGCCGTTCGGTGCCCGCGGCCCACGCCGTCCACCAGAAGAACGCGGTCAGTGCGCGCCGGTGGTCGGCATCGGGCACCGTGCCTTCCTTCATCGCATAGGCCTCGCGCAACTTCTGCGTGGCCGGGTCGTTGCCGAACAGGCTTTCGTAGTGGGCGGCGACGTTGGACATGGCCAGCGCACGATCGCGATCCACCACTATTGTTCGCGTGGCCGGATCGAAGGTGTTGCGCCGCATCGACGCTTCCAGGCGGCCGCGCAGGGCGGCCTGCGTTTCCGGCGGAAGCGCCTGGTACGAGGCCATGCCACCATCGGCGCGTGCCCAGATGTCGAGCACGGCGGTGGCTTCGCGATGCAACCAGTCTGCGCTCCAGTCCGGCGCCACGTAGCCGCCGTGCCCCCAGATGGAGCCCAGCTGCATGCCGCCCATCGATTGCCACACCTGGCGGCCGCGTTCGATGTCGGCCCGTGTGTAGAGGGTTTTGCCTTCCTGCGTGGTCACCGCATCGGGCATCGGGGGCGCGGCGCGGAATATCTCGCCTCCGGCCCATAGCAATATCGAGAATGAAACGATCAGCAGGGCGGCCAGGCCCAGCCAAAGCTTGCGGGTACTACCCATGGCGAGTCTCCTTTAGACCCGCTCATGTTCCGGCCGACGCCGGTCGGTGCACCTTGATTCAGGTCAAGTAGAACGGCATGCGGCGCGCAACGCCAAGAGAGGTGCTGATCAGTCGCGAAGCACCGGCGCGGCGAGTTCTTCCAGCGCCGAACGACCGGCCAGCTCCAGCTCGCGACGATCGACCTTCAGCAGGCCGTCGGCCTGGAATCGCTTCAGCACACGACTGACGGTTTCCGGTGCCAGGCGCAGGTAGTTGGCGATGTCGGTACGCGCCATCGTCAGCTGGAAGCGGTTGGGCGAGAAGCCGCGCGCGGCCAGTCGTCGCGACAGGCCGATCAGGAACGCCGCGAGCCGCTGGTCCGCCGACCAGTCGCCGGCCAGCAAGGCGGCGCGGCCGATGTCGCGGCTGAGCAGCCGGAACAACTGCCGTTGCAGGCCGGGCACGCGCGTGGCCAGCACCGCGATCTTCGGGAACGAGAAGCGGCACAGCATCACCGTGTCCAGCGCGACGGCGTTGCAGGGGTAGTGATCGCCGTCGATCGCGTTGAGCCCGATCACCTCGCCCGGCAAATGGAAGCCGAGCACGTGCTCGCGCCCATCGCGGTCGATCACGTAGGTCTTGACCGTGCCGGCGCGCACCGCGGCGATGGCGTCGAATGGATCGCCCTCGCGGAACACGTGCTCGCCGGCGTGGAACGGCCCGACGTGTTCGACCAGCACGTGCAGGTCCATCAGCGCGCTCTTGTCCATGCCCTCGTCGAGACAGGCGCGGGAGAACGCGCAGGTCGAGCAGAAATGCAGCGCGTCGCCGTCATCGGACACGATGCTCTTGTCGGTGCGCGGGAATACCTGCGTCATGGCGCACTCCATGGCTTTGTCCATGGCAGGCTCAGACCGTGCGCGAGAAATTCGGCGCGGCGACGGCGGCGGGTTGGTCGAGATAGCGGTCGAAGCACATCGCGATATTACGCAATAGCAGGCGCCCGCGCGGCGTTACCTTGATCCGACCTTGCTCCGGCCGGACCAGGCCGTCGGCCACCAGTGGCTCCAGCCTTGCGAGCGCATCGGCGAAGTAGCTGTCGAATTCGATGCCGTAGCGCCTCTCCAGCGCAGACACCGGGATCTCGCCCTGGCACATCAGCTCCTGGATCAGGTCGGCGCGCAGCCGGTCGTCCTCGTCCAGTCGCATGCCGCGAAGCACCGGCAAGCGGCCATCATCGAGCGCGGCCTGCCAGCTCGGCAGGTCGCGTGGGTTCTGGCTGAAGCTGTCGCCGATGTGGCTGATCGCGCTCACCCCCAGCCCCACCAGGTCGCTGTCGGCGTGCACGGTGTAGCCCATGAAGTTGCGATGCAGCCCACCGCGCGCCTGTGCCTGCGCCAGGTCGTCGTCGGGCAGGGCGAAGTGGTCCATGCCGATGTACTCGTAGCCGGCGGCCGTCAACTTCGCGATGGCCAGCTGCAGCAAAGCCAGCCTCGTCTCCGCATCCGGCAGATCCGAGGCAACGATCTGCCGCTGCGGCTTGAACAGGTGCGGCAGGTGCGCATAGCCGTACACCGCGATGCGGTCGGGGCGCATCGCCGCGACCGTGTCGAGCGTCTTCTCGAATCCGGCCGTGGTCTGCTTCGGCAGCCCGTAGATCAGGTCCACGTTGACCGAGCGGAATCCGCTGGCGCGGCAGGCGTCGATCACCGCACGCGTCTCCTCGACGCTCTGGATGCGGTTGACCGCGACCTGCACGGCCGGGTCGAAGTCCTGCACGCCGAAACTGGCGCGATTGAACCCGATGGTCGCCAGCTCGGCGATATCGTCCGGCGAGATGAAGCGCGGGTCGATCTCGATGGAGATGTCGCGGTCGGGGGAATCGGAGAAATGGAACTGCCGGCGCAACGTGTCCACGACCTCGCGCAGCTGTGCCGGCGTCAGGAAGTTGGGCGTACCGCCGCCGAAGTGCA
>DATDBD010000377.1:0-5398 GCA_036525015.1 Lysobacter sp. | reverse complement strand
GGGCTGGAAGCCTGGCGCACTGGGGGAAGATCGTCCTTCATCTCGTTATAGTGTAACAGTCGCATGTAAATGGCCGGTTACGCCCCAGCGTCGAACACCGGTTCCGCGGCGGCATGGGACGGATGCGAGCGACGCACCATGGGGACGGCCTGGGCCAGGAGGGCACACCCAGCCAGGGTCCAGACGATCATGGCGCCGCTGGGCAGGTCCAGCACCGCCGACAGCCCGAGGCCGAGGACGTAGCCCAACGCGCCGATGACGTAGGCCGCGACCATGCGCGAGCGGCCTCTCATGCCCGCGGTCGCCAGTGCCGGTACGATCAGGCTGGCGAACACCAGGTAGACGCCGACCAGCTGAACCGATGCGGTGATGGCCAGCGCGAACAGGGCATAGAACAACAATCCCACCAATCGCCCGCCCCGCAGCCACATGAACGCGAGCAGCGCCGCCGACAACACCGCGGCCGGGATCAGCTGCGAATAGCTGACCCACAGGATCTGTCCGACCAGCAGGTCCTTGAGGTGTTCGCCACCCTGCGGATTGTCTGCCAGCAGCAGCAGGCCGCCGGTAGCCGCCAACGCGAACAAGGTGCCGATCAGTGGCTCCTGGTATTCCGGCCAGCGGCGGTCCGTCCACGACAGCAGGCCGGCGCCGGCCAGTGCGGCAGCCGCGGCGGCGATCTGGACGCCGAAGCCGTGCTCGTCGATCCCGAGGTACTGCGCGAGGATCACGCCCAGGCCGGCGATCTGCGCGATCGCCAGGTCGATGAAGATGATGCCGCGCGACAGCACCTGCTTGCCCAGCGGCACGTGCGTAGACAGCACCACCAGTCCGGCCACGCAGGCCGGGCCGAGGATGCTCAGATCCAGTCCATCCAGATTGAGTGTCATTTGGCGGCCCCCAACAGCTTGGAAATCGTGGAATCGAACAGGCCGAACAGGTCCTTCGACTGCGCATCGCCGCCAACGGTGAACGGCAGCGCCACCGCCGGCACGCCGGTGCGCTCGGACAGCCAGTCGGCCGGCTTCGGATCCTGGTAGGCGGCGCGCACGATCGCGAGCGTGTTGGCGCCCTTGGTGGTGGCGATCAGGCTGGCCAGGTGCGCGCTGGTCGGCGGCACGCCCGGCTTGGGCTCAAGAGCGCCGATCTGCTCGATGCCCAGCCAATCCCAAAGATAGACCCAGCTGATGTGGTGGACGACGACCTTGCGTCCCTTCAGCGGCGCTGCCTGTGCCTTCCACTTCGTCATCGCTGCCAGCCAGCGCTTGCTGAAGTCGTCCAGACGCTGCTGGTAGGTGGCGGCATTGGCGGGGTCGAGCTGGGCCAGGCGCGCATCGAGCGCCTTGGCGATCACCAGGACGCGGCGCGGATCCAACTGCACGTGCGGATTGCCGTCCGGATGGACATCGCCATAGGCGCGGTCCAGGGCCGTCGGCTTTTCCAGCGTCTTGACCTGGGCAGCCGCCATGAACGAACCGGCGCCCGAAGCGACCTTGGCGTTGCCGGACTGGCGGATCAGTTGCGGCAACCAGCCCACCTCCAGTTCGGCACCGGTGCATACGAGCAGGTCGGCGCTGCGCACCTTGGCGATCAGGCTGGGCTTGGCCTCGATCACGTGCACGTCCTGCAGGGCGGACGTGCCGACGTCGATGTCGACCTTGTCACCGGCCAGTTCCTGTACCAGCGAACCCCACTCGGGCTCACAGGCGAACACTTTCAACTTCGCCTGCGCCGGCATGGACACCATGGCGGCCAGGAACAGTGCGGGAATCGCGAGTAGTTTCATGTCGATGGCTCTCAGAACTTGTGCGCGCCATGCGCACCGAGGCTGGTCTGGTACTGGACGGTGACCGCGTTGTCGCTGTCATCGGGATTGGGTCTGTCGTGGCTGAGCTGCAGTCGGAACAGGCTGAATTCGCTGTTGCGCCAGGTCAGCTCGGCGCTGTGCCGGTAGGGATCGAAATCGCTTGCAAACGGGCCTTGGTCGTCGGCCCACAGTTTGTCGTAGCGGTAGCCCAGGTCCCACGTGCGGTTGAAGCGGTACACCGCCTCGACATAGCCGCCGCTGCGCTGGCCATCCCATGGCGTAGTGATGGCCGGATCGTCCGCGTCGGCGACTTCGCCATCACTCTGGTCGAGGATGTATTCGCTGCGCAGGGTGATCCCACCGTCCTTGAAGTTGCCCTGCGGCGCCCACTTCCACGTCGCGTCGGCGATATACAGGTTGACGTCGCCGCTGAAGCCATCCTCCGCGCCGTCGGCCTCGGTCTTGAGCATCGAGACGCCGGCGAGCCATGAATTCTCCGTGCCGACATCGCCGCCGACATGGGCGAACAGCGTGCGCGTACCCAGGCCGCCGTTGTCGGCGCCGGCACTGGGGTAGTTCTGCCCGCGGAAAACTTCGCCGCCTAGTTCGACCAGCAGGTTGGTGGGCGCTACCCAGCGCAACTGCACGCCGTCGTCGCCGTACTGGTTGCCGAGGAAGGCCTGGTAAGGCAGCGGTCGGTCGAAGAAGCTGTCGGTGTGGGCGTGATGGCTGTTGAGGTAGCCGATGTTGGAGAAGAACCGCCCCAGGCGCAGGTTGAAGCCGGCCGGCAGCGCAGTGGTGTCGATGTAAGCCTCTTCGATACCGATATTGTCCTGCCCGTCCTCGCTTTCGATCGAGGCGGTCAGCTGGCCATAGAACTTGTCGTCGATGTTGGCGGCGAACGAGATCTCGCTCTCGCCGAGCGAGAAACCGTCCGCGCTGGGGCCGCCCTCGCCCACCAGCGGGAAGCCGGCACGGACGTAGTCGTCCGGATCGAGCGAATGATGCGAGTAGCTGCCGTTGAGGATGATGCTGATCGCCGGATTGAAGGCGTTGGCATTGCTACCGCTGCTGGTCGTCCCAGCGGCCGGGGCGGCCACGGCGGCAGTGACCTCGCCGGTGTCACCCGCGGCCTCCGGAGTGGCCGCGAGCGCATCGATCTCTTCCTGCTGGCTCGTCGGTGCCGGCTTCGTGGTCGGCGTCGCGGGCGTGGCGGCGACGGGTTGGCCCTTCAGCTCCTGCAATTGCGCCTGCAACGCCTTGACCTGGGCTTCCAGGGCTTCGATGCGGCGGTCCGTGGCAGGGTCCGCAGCGTATGCGGGGGTTGCCAATGCCGACAGGATGAACAGGCCAAGGAGGGATTTCCGCATGGGGCCGAGCGCCGACAAAGAAGGTTATAACATAACACTTCCATCGCCCTTGGACGTCAATAGGGCTTAGGTCACTGCGGTTTGCCGTTTCTGGCCGATTGGGCCATTGAAATAGCGGTTCGGCGCGCGCTATCTCGGCCCGCTATTCGGCCTGACCCGGCTGTCTCACCAGCTCGGCGGCTCAGCGCATGGGTGGGCGGCCTGGTGATGGAGCGTTTCGGCGACTGCACATGGATGTGGACGCCACGGTGCGGCCTTCGGCCCGCTACCGCGCACTCAGGCTGCGTCGGCCTGCGAACAGGTCGCGCAAACGCCGTGCACTTCCACGGTCTGCGCCTGCGGAGTGAAGCCGAGCTTGCGCGCGCGCGCATCGAGCAATTCGACGATGCGCTCGTCCTCCAGCTCGGTGGCGGATTGGCAGCGGTCGCAGATCAGGAACGGCACCGCATGCTGCGCGGCGCCGGGATGGTGGCAACCGACGAAGGCGTTGATCGACGCGAGCTTGTGGATGAAGCCGTGTTCGAGCAGGAAGTCCAACGCGCGGTAGACCGTCGGCGGCGCCGCGGCATCGTGCGTGGCCTTCATCTGGTCGAGCAGTTCATAGGCCTTCACCGGCCGCCCCGCATCGGCGATCAGACGCAGCGCACGGGCGCGGATCGGAGTCAGCCGCAGGCCCCGCTGCTCGCACGCGCGCTCCACTTCCTGCACGAAGGCATCGCCGTCGTGAACGTGGTGCTTGGGATCGGTGCAAGTGTGGTCGTGGCCCATGGCGTTCTCGTGTTCGCCCGTCCGATTTAGGCCCCGGCCGGCACTTTTGCAAGGGCAGCGTCGATTCTGCGCAGCGCCTCGGCCTGGCCGGCCAGATAGACGGTGTGGGAGATGTCGGGGCTGACCTGGGTGCCGGTGAGCGCCACGCGCAGGGGCTGGGCCACTTTGCCCATGCCGATGCCAAGCGCTTCGGCGGTGGCGTGCAGCGCGCTGCTGACCGCATCGGCGCTCCACGACGTCAGTTGCGCCAGGCGCTCGCGCGCATCGGCCAGCGGCGCACGCGCGGTGGTTCCCAGGTGCTTGGCCACGGCGGCATCGTCGTACTGCGTCAACGGCCCGAACCACACCGCCGCACGCTCAGCCATGTCCTTGAGCGTCTGCACACGGTCGCGCAACGCGATCACGACGTCGGCCGGCGCGGGACCATGGGCCAGGTCGTAGCCTGCCTGTCGCAGGTGCCATTCAAGATGCTTGCCGACTTCGACCGGATCGTCGCTCTTGAGGTACTGCTGGTTGAGCCAGCCGAGCTTGGCCGAGTCCAGGCGCGAGGCCTTGGAGTTGACGTCCTTCAGGTCGAACAGCGAGGTCATTTCCGCGATCGAGAAGATCTCCTGGTCGCCGTGCGACCAGCCCAGGCGCACCAGGTAGTTCAGCAGCGCGTGCGGCAGGTAGCCCGCGTCGCGGTACTGCATGACGTCGGCCGCGCCGGTGCGCTTGGACAGCTTGGCGCCCTGCTCGTCGAGGATCATCGGCATGTGCGCGAAATGCGGCACCGGTGCGCCCAGCGCTCGATAAATGTTGATCTGGCGCGGAGTGTTGTTGACATGATCGTCGCCGCGCACGACATCGCTGATGCGCATGTCGATGTCGTCGACCACCACGGCGAAGTTGTAGGTCGGATAGCCATCCGAGCGGAAGATCACCAGGTCGTCCATCTCGCTGTTGGCGATCTCGATGCGGCCCTTGACCTTGTCCTCCCACACGACCACGCCATCGAGCGGATTCCTGAAGCGGATCACGCGGTTGGGATCGTCGCGATAGGGTTCGTTGCGGTCGCGATAGGCACCGTTGTAGCGCGGCTTCTCGCCAGCAGCCATCGCCGCTTCGCGCATCGCCTCGAGCTCTTCCTTGGCCTCGTAGGCGTAATAGGCGGTACCGGCCGCCACCATCTGCTCGGCGACCTCGCGGTAACGATCCAGGCGCTGGGTCTGGTAGATCGGGCCCTCGTCGTAGCCCAGGCCGAGCCAGTCCATCGCTTCCAGGATCGCGTCGATCGCGGCCTGCGTACTGCGCTCGCGGTCGGTGTCCTCGATACGCAGGACGAACTGCCCGCCATGGCGGCGCGCTTCCAGCCAGCAATACAGCGCAGCGCGCGCGCCACCGATATGCAGGTAGCCGGTGGGACTGGGAGCGAAACGAGTGCGGGTCATGGCGGCTCGGGTTACGACGGGGG
>DATDBD010000376.1:0-2979 GCA_036525015.1 Lysobacter sp. | reverse complement strand
TCCTCACTGAGGCCGGGGCCGGAATCGATCACTTCGACCGCGCGCCCGCCCAGCCACACCACGACTTCGCCCTGGGTGGTGTACTTCACCGCGTTGCCGACCAGATTGCCCAGGGCCACCGCCACGGCGGCCTCGGGGGCGTCCACTACCAGCCCACGCTCGCCTTCGATCCGCAACTCGAGCGGCTTGCCGCCCAGCTGGGCTCGATGCGCGTCGAGCAGTTGCTCGGCCAGCTTGCCTACGTCGGTCGCGCCATGTCCGCGTTCGTTGCGCGACAGCAACAACAGCGCGCTGATCAGGTCGGTGCATTGTTGCTCCGCACGCTGGATGCGCAGCAACCGGATGCGGGTCTTGTCGTCGACTTCGGGACGGGACAGCAGCAGCTCCACGGCGCCCCTGATCACCGCCAGCGGCGTACGCAGTTCGTGGCTGACGTCGGCATTGAACTCGCGGTCGCGCTGGACCACTTCGGTCAGGCGCTCGGCGTAGTCGTCCAGCGCCTCGGCCAGCTGGCCCACTTCGTCGTCGGGGAAGTGCTGGGCCAAATTCTCCGGCTCGGAACTGCGTCCGGAACGCTTGAGGCGCCTGGCCAGTTCCGACACGGGGCTCATCACGCGCGATGCCGACCACCAGCCCACCACCAGCGACAGCAGCGTGAATACGACGACCGAGCCGTAGATGGCGCGATTGAACTTCTCCTCGCCGTGGGTGGCCTGCGACATGTCGTAGGCCAGGAAGAACCATGCCTTCGGCGTCTTGCGCACGGCCAGCTTGTAGGCGAACGGATCGCCGTCGGCACCGACACCGGTCATGCCGTAGATGCCGTCGCGCAACTCATACCATTCCGGCCAATTGACCCGCACCGAGTCGAAGTTCTCGGGCGTATAGACATAGGCGCGGATCTGGTCGACCGCGAACTGCGGATTGTCCGGGTTCTGCTCGAACTGGCGCGCCGCCTGTTCGATATTGCGGTTCATCACGTCCTCGACCAGCTGGTTCTCCACGCGGGTGCGTGTCCAGTTGGTTGCCCATGCAAACAGCGCGGTCAGGCCGAAGCCGAGCAGGACGAAGGCGAGAATGATGCGACTGCGCAGCTGCCGCCGATAGCGCATCCTGCGCCTGGGCGGCGCGGGCTCCCCCGTCTGCGCCACGCGCTTATCCGTGGTCGGGAGCGGCGATGCGGTAACCGATGCCATGTCGGGTCTGGATCAGGGGCACTTCGAAGGGTTTGTCCACCACCGCGCGCAGGCCGTGGATATGCACGCGCAGGCTGTCTGAATCGGGCAACTCCTCGCCCCACACGCGGGTTTCCAGTTCCTGCCGCGTCACCACCGCCGGAGCGGCTTCCATCAGTGCCTGCAGGATCTTCAGCGCGGTCGGGTTGAGCTGCAGCAGCTTGCCCTGGCGGCGCACTTCCAGCGTGTCGAGGTTGTATTCGAGATCGCCCGCGGTCAGCACGCGCGTCTGCACGCCGCGGCCGCGACGCGACAGCGCGTTCAGTCGGACTTCGACCTCCTGCAACGCGAACGGCTTGATGAGGTAGTCGTCGGCGCCGGAATCGAACCCCGCCAGCTTGTTGTCCAGGCTGTCGCGCGCGGTCAGCATCAGCACGGGCGTCTGCTTGCGCGCCTCGTTGCGCAGCTTGCGGCAGACCTCCAGCCCATCCAGGCCGGGCAGGTTCAGATCCAGCACGATCGCATCGAAGTCGTGCACCACCGCCAGATGCAGGCCAGTGATGCCATCGGCGGCGAAATCTACGGTGTGGCCACGGTCCTCGAGAAAGTCTCCAAGGTTGGCGGCGATGTCCTGGTTGTCTTCGATGACGAGAATGCGCATGGGACCTTCCTGATTGTTGGCCTTCGACCCCGCAGGTGCGGCGAGGTTCCGGCAGCGACGCCAGAGATGCGGACTAAACGTTAAGACTAAACGTTAAGACGGCGATCGTCGCCATCGCGTTAGTACCCCAGATCGCACGCGCCGATTGCTCGCCGCTCAATACCCGGCTGCCCAACATCCGCAGCGAAACTCCACACAAAACAAAGGCCCAAGCGCGGGGCCACCGCGCCTGGGCCAAAAAGGTATTGCCCCGATTACCGTATCGCTGCTTCCGACCAGGATCGACTGAACTTGGAAGTGGCAGTGCTGCGGCAGTGCTAAAGCTACGCCGGAATCGATTAAGCCGTTGTTAAATCCAGCCGTTAAATATTCGTTAAACGACGGGTTCCTGATCAACGGCTGCCAGCGCTGATGACCGGATCGTGCCGGCAATATCGGCTAAACAGCCGGTATCTTCGCCATATTTCGTTAAATTAACGAACGGCGGCGTGTTTGGTCGGTTTCCGACCGACGTGCTGGGCGACGTAACGGATGATTTCGGACGCCACATCTATCCCGCTGGCCTCCTCGATCCCCTCCAGCCCCGGCGAGGCATTGACCTCGAGCACCAGCGGGCCGCGATCGGACCGGATCAGATCGACACCCGCCACTCCCAAGCCGAGCACCTGCGCGGCACGGACCGCGACCTCCTGTTCGGCTGCGCTGGCCCGCACGCCTTTGGCCGTGCCACCGCGATGCAGGTTGGATCGGAAGTCGCCCTTCGGCGCCTGCCGCTTCATCGCGGCGACCACCCGTCCGCCCACCACGAAGCAACGAACGTCGGCGCCCTTGGCTTCGTCGATGAACTCCTGCACCAGGAAGTTCGCGTAGAGGCCACGCAACGCCTCGATGACGCCACGCGAGGCCGACGGTTTCTCGGTGAGCATCACGCCCGCACCCTGCGTGCCCTCGTTCAGCTTGATCACGTGCGGCGGCGGGCCGAGCATCGTCAGCAGGTCCTGCGTGTCGTCGGGGTTGTCGCCGAACACGGTGACCGGCAGGCCGATCGCTTCCGCCGCCAGCAACTGGTGGCAGCGCAACTTGTCGCGCGCGCGCAGGATCGCGTCGGACGGGTTGGGGGTGTAGCTGCCCATCAACTCGAAC
>DATDBD010000375.1:0-4185 GCA_036525015.1 Lysobacter sp. | reverse complement strand
TCAGGCCGGCCGCCTTCAGCTCGGGCAGCAGGGCGATCAGCTTGTCGATCCAGCCGGCCGACAGCGTGTTGGCATCGACGGTGATGTCGCCGCCGACATTGCCCGCGCCGAACGCCGTGTTGAGCGCGTCCATCAGCCGCGTGCGATCCGCGTCGCTGGCCAGTTGGCCGTTGACGGTGATCCGCCCCCCGTTGTTCTCCAGCCCGAAACGCGCGTTTGCCTGCGCGGCCGGGGGTGTCGCTGCCGGTGTCGTTTTCGTGGATGCGAAGGTCGCTGCCGGCTCGTGCCTGCAAGCGCGGAACGCGAACAACAACAAGCCGAGCAGGATCAGCATCGGGATACTCCATTTCAGCCAACCCGGTATGCCCGAGGCACGTGCTTGCGGGGCGCGCACGACGGACGGCTGCGCAGGAGCGGGCAACGAGGCGAATTGCGCGGGAATGCTCGCGGGTATGCCACCGCCGCTGCTGAGCAGGCCGACCAGCTTGGGCAGGATCGCCGCGCCGGCCAGGTTGACCGTCGCCGGGGGCACGCCCAGGAGGTGGGCGAGGCGGCTGCTTTCCTGCTGCCCGAACCCGGCGCTGAACTGGTCCGGCTGAAGCACGTTGTCGCCGGGCGTGGTGCCGATCCACGACTGCAGCAGGCTGCCGAGGCCGGCCCGCTCGAAGCGTTCCTGGAATCCGGCGAATCCACCCAGCCGGTCGCTGAAGATCGTGTCCACGAGCAAGCCGATGAAACGTCGGGCGTTACTGCCAAGGCCGAATTGCTCGGCCTGGCGGAATAGTGCGTCTAGCATGCCTACCTCCAGAATGGCGGCGCGTCGGAAGACGAGCTGCGGGGTGGACCATGGCGGCGTATGCGCGATGGTCCGGAACGGGTTTCTGGGCGGGGCATCGCCGCGGCGGATGATGCCACAGGCGGCAACCGGACATAGCGACGAAATTATTTGTGTGTGAAGTCACTTTCTGTATCGTCTGACGTGCACTGCAAACACCGCACTGCATCCCTCGCCAATCAACGACGCCGTGCATGCGGCAGTGGAGCGCTACAAGATGGCTACGGCTTCCTCGCGGCGCTGGTTCGTCGCCGGCGATCTCAACGGTTTCTTCGGTTTGGTCGTCGACAACCTTTCGATCCTCGGTTTCATCGCCGCGGCGCTGATCGGGATCTTCGGTTTTCCGGCCGACATGGTGTACACGCGCATGTTTCCAGGCACCGCCTTCGGCGTGCTGGTGGGCAACTTGATCTACACGTGGATGGCGCACCGCCTGGCGGCCAGCAGCGGCCGCGATGACGTCACCGCGATGCCGCTTGGCCTGGACGCGCCGACCAGCATCGGCATGGCGCTGCTGGTGCTGGGGCCGTCGTTCGTTGCCTTCAAACAGCAGGGCATGGACGAGCAGGCCGCGGCCGTCGCGACATGGCAGCTCGGCATGGCGTCTCTGATCGTGATGGGCACGTTGAAGCTGGTGCTGTCGTTCTTCGGCGATGCCATCACCCGCGCGGTGCCACGCGCGGCACTGCTCGGTTCGATCGGTGGCGCGGCGCTGGCGCTGCTCGGCTTTTTGCCGTTGATCGAAACACTACGCTCGCCGGTGGTGGGCTTCGTCACCTTCGGCCTGCTGCTCTACGTGCTGGTGGCGAAAGGCAAACTGCCGGTGCGGATGCCCGGCGTGCTGCTGGCCTTCATCGTCGGCACGGCGCTGTACTACGGCCTGGGCCTGGCGGGTCTGGGGGCGCCCGGTTTCAGGATGCCCGATGCGGCGCCGCTGAATTTCACGCTGCCGTTGCCGACCCTGGGATTCCTCGAAGGCCTGCCGCACACCGTGCCGTACCTGCCGCTGCTGCTGCCGTTTGGCCTGCTGATGGTGGTCGGCGGCATCAATGTCAGCGAGAGTGCGCGCGCCGCCGGCGACGACTACCGCACCCGCGACGTGCTGCTCGCCGAGGCCGTGTCGACACTGGTGGCCGGCTTCTGCGGCGGCGTCGCGCAGACCACGCCCTACATTGGCCAGCCCGCGTACAAGCACATGGGTGCACGCATGGGCTACACGCTGCTGACCGGCCTTTTCATCGGCCTGGGCGGCGTATTGGGCTACGTCTCGGGCCTGGTGCAGTGGCTGCCGATCGCGGTGCTGGCGCCGATCATCGTCTACGTCGGCATGGACATCACCGTGCAGGCTTTCCACGACAGCCCGCGCAGGCATGCGCCGGCGGTCGCGCTCGCGTTCCTGCCATCGATCGCCTACCTGCTGGTGATCAAGCTGGGCAATCCGGCGTGGATCGAGCCGGCGCGCTTCGCCGCGCTGTACAGCGGCGTGGACGGCCACGGCCTGCCGGACCTGGCGGCCATCGTCACGCTCGGTAACGGATTCATCATCACCGCCATGATCTGGTCGAGCGCGCTGGTGGCGATGATCGACCAGCGCTTCCGCCACGCCGCGGTGGTGCTGCTGGCGGGCGCGGTGTTGACGCTGTTCGGGTTCATCCACTCGGTCGACCCGCGCGGTGGCATCTACCTGCCGTGGACGCTGGAAGGCCTGCGGCGAGTGATCTGCTGGCAGTTCGCGGGGGCCTACGTGGCGCTCGCGGTGCTGCTGGGGCTGCTGTCGTTGCAGCGCCATGCCGATCCTGCCGCGAATCCCGCCAGCAGCGGTCCGGCGCATTGATCCGCGCACGATCGGCCGCATCTGTTCTAGTGCCCCCCACAGGTGATCGCGATGTCCTTGCAAGCCCAACTCGATGCCCTCCCCGGAGTGACCGCCGACCGCGACGATGCCACTATCGGTTTCGTGTTCAACCACACTATGCTGCGCGTCAGGGACATTGCCAGTTCCCTTGACTTCTACACGCGCGTGCTCGGCTTCACGCCGGTGCGCCGGCGCGATTTCGATGGGGCGAAATTCAGCCTCTACTTCCTGGTTCTGGTCGACGATCCGTCGGTGATTCCAGACGAGGAACCGGCGCGCGGCGAGTGGCTGCTCAGCCAGCGCGGCGTGCTGGAGCTGACCCACAATCACGGCACCGAGAACGATCCTGCCTTTGCCTACCACGACGGTAACAGCGAACCGCGCGGCTTCGGCCACATCTGCGTTTCCGTGCCCGATGTCGAGGCCGCGTGCGCGCGTTTCGAGCAGTTGGGCGTGTCTTTCCAGAAGCGCCTCACCGACGGGCGCATGAAGAACATCGCCTTCATCAAGGATCCGGACGGATATTGGGTGGAGATCCTGCAGCCGACGGCGCGGGTGTGAGACTGTTTGCGAAGGCCGGGGGATCCTGGAACAGCTGCATGCGTGTTCAGATCCCGCGCAACGCCACCAGGTAGTTGCGCGTCCATGTGGTGATGTCGTTGGCCTGCAGCAGCGTCATCATCGCCTGCCAACGCTCGCGCCGTTCTTCCAATGGCATCGCAAGCGCCACTGCGATCGCATCGGCGACGCCGTCGAGATCGTAGGGATTCACCAGCAGCGCGCTGTCCAGCTCGCGCGCAGCGCCGGCGAAACTCGACAGCACCAGCACGCCGGGGTCTTCCGGATCCTGCGCCGCCACGAACTCCTTGGCGACCAGGTTCATGCCGTCGCGCAACGGAGTCACCAGGCCGATGAGGGCCAGCCGGTAATAGCCGGTCAACAGCGGGTGCGGGTAGTTGCGGTTGACGTAACGCACCGGCGTCCAGTCGGGCTCGGCGTGCACGCCGTTGATGTGGCCGGCCAGTTGCTCCAGTTCATGGCGAAGGTGCTGGTACTCGGTCACTTCGCCGCGCGAGACGGGCGCGATCTGCAGGAACGTGAGTTTGCCGCGGTGTGCGGGGTGACGCTTGAGGAAGCGCTCGAAGGCGCGAAAACGCTCTGGTAGCCCTTTCGAGTAGTCCAGGCGATCCACGCCGATCGCCAGTGCGCGCCCCGACAGGCTGGAAGCCAGTCGCTTGACACCGGGTCTGTTGGCCGAGGCGGCCGCCTGCTTGACGATGTGCGCGGTGTCGATGCTGATCGGAAATGCGCCGGCACGCAGCCGCCTGCCCTTGGTTTCCAGCACGCCGTGCTCGATCACGCGGCCGCGGCCGAACAGGCGCACGTAGTCCTGGAATCGCTCCAGGTCGCGCTCGGTCTGGAAGCCGATCAGGTCGTAGGACGAGAGCCCCTCGAACAGTCGCTCGTGCTGGGGCAATGCCGCGAGCAGGTCGGA
>DATDBD010000374.1:0-13807 GCA_036525015.1 Lysobacter sp. | reverse complement strand
GTTGACGATGATCCGCGGCGTGATCGCCGAGCGCCAGGCATACCGGATGCAGGCGGTTCACGGCATCGCACGCAGCTATGCCGGTGAGCAGTCCTTCGCCGGGCCGGTGCTGGTGGTGCCGTATGCGCGGACGGTGGAGGTGGAGGAGAAGGACGACCGGGGCATCGCCCGCAGGGTGAAGCGAGAGGAATCGGGACAGTGGACGTTCTTTCCGACATCGCTCGACATCGCCGGGCAACTGCGGCCGGGCGTGCGTCGGCTGGGCCTGCACGAGGTGCGCGTCTACGAATGGCAGGCGCATGCGCAAGCTCGTTTCGATGTGCGGATTCCACAGGATAAAAGCCCGCAGGACGGTGTCGGCCAGGCGCCGCGCCGGATTGGCAAGCCCTGGCTGAGCTATTCGGTCGCCGACGTACGCGGACTGATCGGGTCCCCGCGCCTGCGCGTCAACGATGCCGACATGGCGCTGGAAGAGGGCATGGGCAGCCAGGAAGGCGCCGGTGTGCATGTGCGCCTCGGCGAGCCGGTCGCCGGTCAGGTGCTCGCCCTCGACACGCGCCTGGATTTCGTCCTCGGCGGAACCGAATCGCTTGCGCTGGTGCCACTGGGCAAGAACAACCGTTTCGCGGTCGAATCGACCTGGCGGCATCCGCGTTTCGGCGGCAGCTTCCTGCCACGGGTGCGCGAAGTCGGGCCCAAGGGTTTCAACGCGCAATGGGAGGTGTCGTCGCTGGCGACCAATGCGCAGGCGCAGTACCTGGCCGGCAAGCATCTGCCCGTGCTGGACGGCGATGCCGAGACGGACGAGGGCATGCGGGTGGTCGGCATCGATGCCGTCGGGCTGTCGCTGGTAGATCCCGTCAACGTCTACTCGCAGGCCGACCGCGCCAGCAAGTACGGCATGCTGTTCGTGCTGCTGACCTTCGTCGGGTTCTTCATGTTCGAGCTGATCAAGCAGCTTCGCATCCACCCAATCCAGTACGTGCTGGTGGGGCTGGCGCTGGCGATCTTCTTCCTGCTGCTGGTCAGCCTGAGCGAGCACATCGCCTTCGGCTGGGCATACCTGGCGGCGAGCGTGGCCTGCATCGGGCTGCTCGGCTTCTATCTCAGTGCGGTGCTGCGCAGCGCCGGGCGAGGGCTGGGTTTCGCGGCCATGCTGACCACGCTTTACGGCGCGCTGTACGGGCTGTTGGTATCGGAGGACAACGCGCTGGTGCTGGGCTCGGCGCTGCTGTTCGTGATCCTGGCGGCGATCATGCTGGTGACCCGCAAGGTCGACTGGTATCAGCTGGCCGGCGCGCGTGCGGCGACCGCCGTGTGAACCCGATCTGCCGGCGTGGCTCATGCGACCACGCCGGCGACCCTGCACTGAGAATTGCGCCTACTAGAATTGCATCCATGAACGCTCCCACCCTGACGATCCGCCGCTGTTCGGGCACCGCGATCGAACCCCATCTCGACGAAATCGCCAGACTGCGTATCGCGGTATTTCGCGAATGGCCGTATCTCTACGACGGCGACGCGGCGTACGAAGCCGGGTACCTGAAGACCTACGTGGCCTCGCCGCGCAGCGTGGCGGTGCTTGCCTTCGACGGCGATGCGGTGGTCGGCGCATCGACCGGGCTGCCGATGGCGGACGAGTCGCCGGCGTTTCGCGAACCCCTTGAGCGTGCGGGCCATGACCTGGACAGCGTGTTCTACTGCGGGGAATCGGTGTTGTTGAGGCAATACCGCGGACTGGGCCTGGGGCATCGCTTCTTCGATGAGCGCGAGGCCCATGCCCGTTCGCTGGGCGGATTCCGCTGGAGTGCGTTCTGCGCGGTGGACCGCAGCGATGCGGACCCGCGTCGTCCGGCCGGACATCGCGGCAACGAGGCCTTCTGGCACAAGCGCGGTTATCGCCCTGCGGACGACTTGCGCGCGTGGCTTCCATGGAACGAGGTTGGCGAAGGCGAGGTCATGCACACCCTGAACTTCTGGCTGCGGCCACTGGAGGAAGCGCAATGAACAGCATGATTGACGGCGCGACAGACAGCACGACAGACGGCGCGACAGACGGCACGATGAAAGTCGCGGTGGCCAAGTACACGATCGATGCGCCGCGCGACTTCGACGCATTCGCGCTCAAGCAGGCGCAGTGGCTGGACGAGGCGCGCCAGCAGGGCGCCGGGTTGGCGATCCTTCCGGAATACCTGTCCCTCGAACTGGGCGCGACGTTCGACGATGCGACGCGCGGCGACCTGCATGCCTCGCTGGCCGCCCTCCAGGTCTATCACGGCCGCTGGCTGGACCTGTTCGCGCAACTGGCGCGGGAAAGGCGGATGCACGTGGTGGCGGGAACCTTCCTGCTCGATCTCGGCCACGGTCGTTACCGCAACCGCAGCTATGCCTTCGCTCCCGACGGCAGCCATGTCTGGCAGGACAAGCTGCGCCTGACCGGATTCGAGAAGCGCGCCGGTGTGATCGAGCCCGGCGATGCGTTGAAGGTGTTCGAGACCGGCGCCGTACGCGGCGCCATCTCGGTCTGCTACGACAGCGAATTTCCGTTGCCGGTACGTGCGCAGTGCGAGGCCGGCGCGCGCTTGCTGGTCGTGCCGAGTTGTACCGACACCGAGGCCGGCGCCACGCGCGTGCGAGTCGGCTGCCTGGCGCGCGCGCTGGAGAATCGCTGCTTCGTCGCGCAGGCGGTTACGGCCGGCCAGGCGCCGTGGAGTCCGGCGCTCGACGTCAACACCGGCGAGGCGGCGCTGATCGCCCCGATGGACGTCGGCCTGCCGCATGACGGCATGATCGTGCAGACGCGCGGCCAGCAGCACTGGGCGGTGGCCACGCTGGATTTCGATGCGCTGGAAGCAAGCCGCGCGCAGGCGCAGGTCGCCAACGATCGCGACTGGGCCAGCCAGTATTTTCCGAGCGTGGCGCGAGCGAAGGTGGCCGCGTTCGCGCGCTGAGGTGCGCCGCTCAGACGAACAATGAAACGCCCGGCACCAGCCACAGCGACAACCCGGCCAGGCCGCTGCCGATCGCGGTCGCGGCCAGCACGTCGCTGGGATAGTGCAGCCCCAGCACGACGCGCGAAGCGGCGACGCTGGCGGTGAACGGCACCAGCACCCAGGCCAGCACCGGATAGTGCGCCATCGCCACCAGGCTGAAGGCGACCGCGTGCAGGGTATGGCCCGACGGAAAGCTGAACTCATCCAGTGGCGCCACCCAAGCATGGATGCGCTCATCGGAGGCGAACGGTCTGGGCCGTCGCGTCCAGCGCTTGAGCAGCTTGTACAGCGTCAGCGCGATCACGCCGGTGGCGGCCAAGTGCGCGGACGCGGCCAGGCCCGTCATACCGTCGACGAGGATCAACGCAGCCATCAGGACGTACCAGAACACGCCATCACCCAACCGGCTGATCGTGGCGAAGTAGCGTGAATGACCGCGGCCGCCCCAGCGGTTGGCGCGCAGGCACCATCCGGAGTCGCCGGCGATCAGGCGCTTGCGCAAGGGCAGGCGATTCATGGGGCCTCCTGTTCCGCGGACTCGGTCGCGGGTGGAGAAGCCATGGCGGCGCGCGACTGCGCCAAGCCGAGCAGCAACGCATCGAAGTCGGCTGCGACCCGTTCCGGGCGCAGCGCCGCCACCGCTTGCCGCGTCGCCATGCGCATCGCGCCGCGGGTCAGGTCGTCGTCGCTGATGCGGGCGCAGGCCGCGATGAAGCCGGCCTCGTCGCCTGCGCCGATCGCAGCGCCATGGACGCCGTCGGTCAGGTGCTCACGTGCGGCGCCATAGTCGAACGCCACGGTCGGCACGCCGCTGGCCAGTGCCTCCAGGGTGACGTTGCCGAAGGTTTCGCTCAGGCTCGGGAACACGAACAGGTCGCCGCTGGCGAAGTGCCGGGCCAACGACTCTCCGCGCTGCACGCCGCAGAAGATGAAGTCCGGGTTGTCCTGCTGCAATCGTTCGCGCGCGGGGCCGTCGCCGACCCAGACGAAGCGGGCATCCGGGCGTGACTTGCGCAGTTCGCGGAAGGCCCGCACTGCCAGGCCCAGGTTCTTCTCGGCGGCGATGCGGCCGACATAGATCGCGGCGAAGCCGTTGTCGTCCAGTCCCCATTGCTGCCGCAGCGCGGGGTCGCGACGTTGCGGGTCGAACAGGGCGGTATCGACAGCGCGCGGCAGCCGCACCACGTTGTCGAACCGCTGCGACCGCAGGAAGTGCGTCAGTTCGAGTGTAGGTACCAGCGTCGCGTCGCCCCCGTTGTGGAAGCGTCGCATCCAGCGCAGCGCGGGATGGGCCAGGAACGCGGCGCCGTAATCGCGCATGTATTCGTCGAAGCGGGTGTGGAAGCCGGTGGCGGCGGGAATTCCCAGGCGGCGGGCCGCGCGCAGGGCCGACCATCCCAAGGGGCCTTCCGTTGCCACGTAGATCGCATCCGGCCGCGCCGCCTTCCAGGCCGTCATCAGCCGGCGTGTGGCGGGCAATCCCAGGCGAAGCCCCGGGTAGCGGGGCAGTGGTGCACCCGGCACCAGCATTCGCAGGTTGTCATCGGCATCCTGCACGGGCTCGCCCGGCTGTCGGGGGCGTATCAGCTGGACGTCGTGGCCCCGAGACTGCAATCCCCGCTCCAGCCCCTGCACGGTCAGGGCGACACCATTGATCTCCGGCGGATAGGTCTCGGTGATGATCGCGTAGCGCATGCGCTGCTCCCGGTTTTTGCAAGGCTGGCCGGCAGCGGTGAAACGGCGATGGCAATGGGATGACGAGGGGATGACCGTCGGTCGTGGAAGCGCTTACACGACCGGCGAGGGCTGCCCTGTTGGTCGGGATGGGCCGCGCGTCGCGACGCCGTTAACGATGCTGTTCATACAATGTGCGGCTACTTGATGCCCCGAGACCTAGGAGAGCGCGTGCAAAGACGCGAAGTGCTGTTGGCCGGACTGTGCTGGCCGTTGGTCTCGCTGGTGCCGGGCGGGAATGCGCTGGCGCGCGGGACGACATCGGCGGGGCCGACCAAGGCGGGCTCCCCAGGACCGCTGCCGTTCGGCGAAAACACCGTCGCCGATCTGGCCCGGGAGCTGGCGGCCGCGCCGTTCCGCCCACAGGATCAGGTATTGCCCAACTCGCTGGTGAAGATCGGTTACGACCAGTACCGCGGCATCCGCTTCAATCCCTCCAAGGCGCTGTGGCGGGAGCAGGGGCTTCCGTTCCAGGCCCAGTTCTTTCACCGGGCCTTCCTGTTCCGCGACCGCGTGGACGTGTACACGGTGGCCGGCGGAATGGCGCAGCCGCTGATTTACCGCCCCGAGCAGTTCACGTTCCAGGGCACGCCTGCACCCACGGAGAACGATCTGGGGTTCGCCGGATTCCGCCTGCACTCGCCGATCAACAGGCCCGACTACTTCGACGAGGTCTGCGCGTTCCTCGGAGCGAGCTACTTCCGTGCTGTCGCCAAGGGGCAGGCCTACGGCCTCTCCGCGCGCGGCTTGGCCCTCAAGACCGGTGAAAAGGCCGAGGAATTCCCGGTGTTCCGGGCATTCTGGCTGGAGCAGCCGGCACGCGGGGCCGATCGCGTGGTCGTGCATGCGCTGATGGATTCTCCCAGCGCTGCCGCCGCGTTCCGCTTCGTGATCCAGCCCGGCGTGGAGACCGTGTTCGATGTCTCCATGCGACTTTATCCGCGGGTCGAACTGGACAAGGCGGGCATCGCACCGCTGACCAGCATGTTCCAGTTCGATGCCAACGATCGCGCCGGCATCGACGACTACCGCCCGGCGGTACACGATTCCGACGGCCTGGCGATGATCAACGGTCGCGGCGAGCAGATCTGGCGCCCGCTGCAGAATCCGTCCGTGCTGCAGGAAAGCGGATTCCAGGATGCCAATCCGCGCGGTTTCGGCCTGATGCAGCGCAAGCGCGCCTTCGCCGACTATGCCGACAGCGAAGCCCACTACGAGAAGCGTCCGAGCCTGTGGGTCGAGCCCGTCGGCGACTGGGGCGAGGGCGCCGTGCAACTGCTGGAGCTGCCGACCGACGACGAGTTCCACGACAACATCGTGGCGTTCTGGCGACCGAAGCAGCCGCTGGCCGCGGGAAGCGAACATCGTTTCGACTACCGCCTGCACTGGTGCAACGACCACACCTGGTTGCCGCAATTGGCGGTGGTGACGAGTACGAGCATCGGCGGCGGACCGAAGGGGTCGCGGCGGATAGTGATCGACGTTGCCGGCGGCAAGCTCAAGTCATTGCGCGAGGACGCCGACGTGCGTGCGCAGGTCGTGGCCGCCAAGGGTCAGGTCGACAACATCGTGGCGCACGCCAATCCTGGCACGGGTGGGTGGCGCATCGCGTTCGAACTGCACCCGGGCGCCGAACGCAGCATCGAACTGCGCGCCTTGCTGCGCGACGATGCCGGCCCGTTGTCGGAAACCTGGTTGTACCGGTGGACGCTGTGACCGGTATTACGACCGTGCCTATGTCGGGTGCCCCCATCGACGACTCGTTCCCGCCTTTGCCGGGCGAGGCGCCCCTGGACATGCCGGTGCAGTCGCTGCGCCAGGGTCGCCTGAGTGTCCAGACCCTGCCGAGCACGCCGCGCGCAATGGCCCTGCGGCGCGCCTATGTGATCGGAGGCGCTGGAACATTGACGCTGTTGGCTGCCTACCAGATCTGGTGGGTGTTGCGCGGCGGCGGCATCAACGTGCTGGAACTGCTGCTGGTGCTGCTGTTCATCGCCCTGTTCGCCTGGATCGCCATGGCGTTCGCCAGCGCGTTCGCCGGCTTCGTGCTGATCGCATCGCGCAGGCCCGGCCGGCTGGGGTTGTCGCAGCATGCGCCAGCGCCTGAACTGCATTCGCGCACGGCATTGTTGATGCCGACCTATAACGAGGATCCCGAACGCCTGATGGCCGGATTGCAGGCGATCTACGAATCGGTGCAGGCCACCGGACAGATCGACCGCTTCGATTTCTTCGTGCTCAGCGACACCACGCAGCCGGAAATACGTATTGCCGAGGAGAACGCCTTCGCGGCGTTGCGCCAGCGCACCGGGGGGCATTCGAACCTGTTCTATCGCCGCCGCGACGACAACCACGAGCGCAAGGCCGGCAATATCGCCGAGTGGGTGCGCCGGTTCGGGGCTGCGTATCCGCAGATGCTGATCCTCGACGCCGACAGCCTGATGACCGGCGAAGTCATCGTGCGCCTGGCCGGCGCGATGGAACTCAATCCCGATGTCGCGCTGATCCAGACCTTGCCGATGATCGTCAACGGCAACACGCTGTTCGCGCGTATGCAGCAGTTCGCCGGTCGCGTGTACGGACCGGTGTTCGCCCACGGCGTTGCCTGGTGGCACGGCTCCGAGAGCAATTACTGGGGGCACAACGCGATCATCCGCACGCGCGCATTCGCCGAACACGCCGGCCTTCCGGAACTGGGCGGGTTCAAGCCATTCGGCGGCACCGTGCTCAGCCACGATTTCGTCGAGGCGGCGCTCCTGCGGCGCGGTGGCTGGGCGCTGCACATGGTGCCCGGGCTGGCCGGAAGCTACGAGGAAGGCCCGCCCTCGCTGACCGACATGCTGGTCCGCGATCGCCGCTGGTGCCAGGGCAACCTGCAGCACGGCGCGGTGTTGCCGGCGCGGGGGCTGCACTGGGTCAGCCGCTGGCATCTGCTGATGGGCATCGGCCATTACTTCACTTCGCCGATGTGGGCGATGCTGATGCTGGTCGGCCTGACGATTCCGCTTGAGAGTGCCGGCTTCAGCTGGAGCAGCCTGTCGATACCGGGCTTCTCGCCTACGGAGTATTGGCGCCAGCAGGATCCCGAGCGCTTCCTCTGGGTATTCATCTTGACGATGTCGGTGTTGCTGGCGCCCAAGTTCATGGGCTATCTCACGCTGTTTTTCGATCGCGACACGCGACGGGGGTGCGGCGGCATGCTCCGCGCCGGTTCCAGCATGCTGCTGGAGACGCTGCTTGCGGCGTTGATGGCCCCGATCACCATGTACGTGCAGTCGCGCGGATTGGCCGAGGTGCTGGCAGGCAGGGATTCGGGCTGGGATGCGCAGCGGCGCGACGACGGAAGCGTGCCGCTTTCGAGCTTGGTGCGCAGCTACGGCGGGCTGAGCGTGCTCGGCGTGTTGGCCGGCGTGATGGCCTACTTCATATCCCCGTCGCTGGCGGCGTGGATGGCGCCGGTGATCCTGGGGCTGGTGCTGTCGATTCCGATCGTGATGATGACGTCGTCGCGAAGCGCGGGGGCGTGGCTGCGACGGATCCGGATCTTCGCCATTCCCGAAGAAACCGCACCGCCGCAGGTACTGGTGCGGGCGGCGCAGTTGCGGCGTGCAGTGAAGCAATGAGTTCCCCGGGCCGCCACAGCGGCGGCCCGAGGGCGGTAGCGTCAGGCCGCTTCCAGCTTCAGCGTGATACCCAGCCCCGCCATGTCCTCGGGTTCGCCTTCGAGGTCGGCGCGAACCAGCGGTCGTGAATCCAGCCAGCGCCTGGAAACGGTCAGCGTCAGCTGATTGCCTTCGGCGCGCACGCTCAGTTGTGGAATCGGATCGGATTCATGGGCGCGGTGCATCAGCACCGCCAGACGCAGCAGCGCCGCGCTCCTGCGCGCGTTGGCGAGCAGGCGATCGGGCAGGGCATCGAATGCCGACTTGGGAATGCCGCGGCGATGGGTGCGCACCAGTGCGGCGAGGAACTGCTGCTGCTGGCGTGAGAAGCCGGCGATATCGGAGTTTTCGACCACATAGGCGCCATGCACGTGGTACTGGCTGTGCGCGATGGCCAGGCCGAGCTCGTGCAGGCGTGCGGCACGTGCCAGCATCAGGCGGTCGTCCTCGTCGAGCTGCCAGGCCGACGCCACCTGGTCGAACAGTTGCAAAGCGGTCCCGACGACGCGGCGTGCCTGCCCATCGTCGATGCCGTAGCGCTGCATCAGCGCCGCCACAGCGATATCGCGCGGATCGTCGGCGCCGCCACGGCCGAGCATGTCGTAGAGCACGCCTTCGCGCATCGCCGCCTTGCTGACCAACATGCGCTTGATGCCCAGCGCGTCGAAGGCCGCTTCCAGGATCAGCACGCCGCCGGCGATGACCGGCCGCCTCTCGCTGGAAAGCCCGGGCAGGTCGATCGCCTCGATGCGGTCGGCCTGCAGCAGGCGGTCGCGCAACACCGGCAGCGCTTCGGCGGTGACCGCGCCCTTGGTCAACTTCATTGCGGCGCAGATTTCGCCGATGGCTTTGTTGGTCCCGGACGCGCCCAGGGCATCGTTCCAGCCCAGGGCCCGGTAGGTGCCGGAAAACTGCTGGAATTCGGCGGTGACCTCGGTCAGCGCCTCGCGCCATTTCTTCTTCGAGAGCTTGCCGTTCTCGAAGAAGCGCCGCGTGGTGGCGACGCACCCCAGTTGCAGGCTCTCGCGCTCGATCGCCTCGAAGCCGGTGCCGATGATGCACTCGGTGGAGCCGCCGCCGATGTCGATCACCATGCGCAGTTCGCCCGGCTTGGACGGTTGCGCATGGGCGACGCCGAGGTAGATCAGGCGCGCCTCCTCGCGGCCGGCGACGACTTCGATGGCGTGGCCGAGCGCGTTCTCGGCCGGCATCAGGAACGCCTGCGGCGCCGCCAGGCGCCGCACCGTATTGGTGGCGATGGCGCGCACGCGCTGTGGCGGGATGTCGCGCACGCGCTGGCCGAATCGGGACAGGCAATCCAATGCGCGCTGGCGGACTTCAGGAGTCAGGCCGCCCTTGCGATCCAGGCCCTCGGCCATGCGCACCGTTTCGCGCAGGCGATCGACGATGCGCAGCTGCCCCAGCACGTAGCGGGCGACCACCATGTGGAAGCTGTTGGACCCCATGTCCACGGCGGCGAGCAGGTCGCCGTCCGCGAGAGGCAGCCTGGAGGTCGGATACGCGTTGTTCATCCGCAGATTTTCGCCAATAACCTGGCCTGTGCGGAATGGGGTGCCGCGTCTTCTTCGGGCACGACGCGCTTGTAGTCGCCGTCGCTGTCCAACTGCCAGGCATTGACATTGTCTGCAAGGTAGTTGACCAGCGCCTCGTCGAACACGCGTGCGGCGAGTTCCGGGTCGAGAACGGGGAAGCCCGTTTCCACGCGACGTAGCAGGTTGCGCTCGAGCCAGTCGGCACTGGAGCAGAACAGGTCGGGTGCGCCGTCGTTGGCGAACCAGTACACCCGGTGGTGTTCGAGGAAGCGGCCGACGATCGAGCGCACGCGGATGTTGTCGGAGATGCCCGCGACGCCCGGCCGCAACGTGCACGCGCCGCGCACGATCAGGTCGATCTGTACGCCGGCTTGGGAAGCCTGGTAGAGCGCGCGGATCACCTGCGGCTCGTTGAGGGCATTCATCTTGGCGATGATGTGCGCGGGCTTGCCGGCCTTGGCGTGCCTGGTCTCGCGGTCGATCCGCTTGAGCACCCCGGCATGCAGCGTGAAGGGCGACTGCAGCAGGCGCTTGAGCTTGATCAGCGGCGCCAGACCGGAGAGTTGCTGGAAGATCAGGTGGACATCGTTGCCGATGTCGGGATCGGCGGTGATCAGGCCGAAATCGGTATATCCGCGCGCCGTTCCGCTGTGGTAGTTGCCGGTGCCCAGGTGCACGTAGCGGCGCAGCTTGCGGCCTTCGCGGCGCACGATCAGCAGCATCTTGGCGTGCGTCTTGTAGCCGACGACGCCGTATACCACCTGCACGCCGGCCTCCTGCAGGCGATCGGCCAGGCCGAGGTTGGCTTCCTCGTCGAAGCGTGCGCGCAGCTCGACCACCACCGTGACGTCCTTGCCGTTGCGCGCGGCCTGCACCAGGTGCTCGACGATCGACGAGTCCTTGCCGGTGCGGTAGAGCGTCTGCTTGATCGCCAGCACGTTCGGGTCTTCGGCGGCCTGGCGGATCAGTTCCAGCACCGGCGTGAACGCTTCGAAGGGATGGTGCAGCAGCACGTCGCCGTCGGCGACCTTGTCGAACATCGACTCGATGCCGGGGAGCACGCGTTGCTGGAACAACGGGAACTTCAGTTCCGGGCGCTGCACCAGGTCGTAGACCTGGATGACGCGGTTGAGGTTGACCGGGCCGTTGATGCGGTAGACCGCATTCTCGGTCAGGTCGAAGTTCTCCAGCAGCGGGCGCACGATGTCGTCCGGGCACTGCTCGGCGATCTCCAGCCGCACCGCGCGCAGGTAGCCGCGGCCGACCAGTTCGTCGCGCAGTGCCAAGGCGATGTTGTCGACTTCTTCCTCGTCCACCAGCAGTTCGGAGTTGCGGGTGACGCGGAACTGGTAGGCGCCCTTGACCTGCATCCCCGGGAACAGCTCATCGACGAAGGCCGACAGCACGGCGGACAGGAACACGAAGTCGTGCTTGCCGCCGGATACTTCCTCCGGGATCTGGATGATGCGCGGCAGCGAGCGCGGTGCGCGCACGATCGCCAGGTGTCCCTCCCGGCCGAACGCGTCCTTGCCCTTGAGCACGACGACGATGTTGAGCGACTTGTTGAGGATCTTCGGGAACGGGTGCGCCGGATCGAGCCCCAGCGGCGACAGCACCGGCATGATCTCGTCCTGGAAGTACTGGCGCAGCCACTGCGTCTGCGGGTCGGTCCAGGCATCGCGGGCGAGCACCCGCACGCCGGCTTCGCCCAGCGCTGGCCGCAGCACCTGGTTCCAGCATTCGTACTGCGCCTGCACCAGTTCGGCGGCGCGGTCGTGGATGCGCGCCAGCACCGTCGCCGGCGAAAGCCCGTCGGGGCCCGCGGCCAGGCCCAGGTCCTGGGCGTGGCGCATCGTGCCGGCGCGGATCTCGAAGAATTCGTCGAGGTTGGTGCAGGAGATGCACAGATAACGTAGGCGCTCCAGCAACGGCACCTGTGGGTCCTGCGCCTGCGCCAGCACGCGGAAGTTGAAGTCGAGCTGGCCCAGTTCCCGATTGAAATAGAGCGCGCTGTCGCGCAGCGGATCGGTGTCGGTGAGCGCCTCGATCTGGGCGTTCATCGGGGACACGTTCTGGGGAAGCGCGTTCTTGGGGGGCGCGTTCTTGGAGGGCACGTTTTTGGAGGGCACGTTTTTGGAGAGCACGTTCTTGGATAGCGCGGTCATGGCAGTGCTTCGAGAGTATCGGCAAAGCCGTGATCGCGCTGGCGTACGCGCTCGGCGCCGAAGTGGCAGGAGAACGTGCTGCCGCGGCCGACTTCGCTGGCGATCTCCAGCCGGGCCTGGTGCAGGTGCAGCACGTGTTTCACGATGGACAGGCCCAGGCCGGTGCCACCGCTTTCACGGGAGCGGCTGGTGGACACCCGGTAAAAGCGTTCGGTCACGCGCGGCAGATGCGCGGCGGGAATGCCGTAGCCGCTGTCGATCACTTCCAGCGCGACGCCCTTGTGGTCGGGACGGAAGCGGATGCGGATCCTGCCGCCGGCCGGCGTGTAGCGCACGGCATTGCCGACGAGGTTGGAGAAGGCGCTGTGCAGTTCCTTGTTCGAGCCCCACAGGTCGACGCCGGCCTTGTCCTCGATGGTGATGTCGTGGCGCCCCTGGCTCAGCGCCTGCGCCTCGCGGCGCAGCGTGACGAGCATCGATGTCATCGCCACCGTCTCCTCGGCGGGCAGGCTGTCCTGCGATTCCAGGCGCGACAGCATCAGCAGGTCCTCGACCAGTTGGGTCATGCGCTGAGACTGCCGCTGCATCTCGGCCAGCATCGGCGCCCAGTCGGGGTGTTCCTGTGGATCGAGCATGTCGAGATAGCCGTGCACGACCGTCAGCGGCGTGCGTAGCTCATGCGAGACGTTGGCGACGAAATCGCGACGCATCTGTTCGAGCTGCAGCAGGCGGCTGACGTCGCGCGCCACCAGCAGCCACAGGTCTTCCGAGTAGGGAATCAGGCGAAGACTGAGGGTCGCGCCCGGTTGCCACGGCGAAGACACTTCCAGCGGTTCGGCATTGCGGCCGGTGGCCAGCCAGTGCGCCAGCGTCAGCGGCTGGAGCGTTTGCACCAGCGGATGGCCGATGTCGCGCGGGTGGTGCAACCCCAGCAGGCCGGTCGCGGCTTCGTTGAACCACTGGATACGCTGGCTGTTGCGCTCGACCACCACGATGGCGTCGGGGAGGGCCGCGGCTGCGGCCCGATAGGCACGCAGCATGCTGATCAGGCGCTTCTTGCGGCTGCGCATCTCGCTCTGGCCGCGATAGAGCAGGCGGTCGAGTTCGTTCCATATGCCTTCGCCCAGCGGCGGAGACAGCCGCTGGCGAGCGGTCAGGCGTATCAGTACGCGGCGCAGCCGCCAGTAATGCCAGGCGACCACGCCGAGCGCGGCCAGCGTGATCACCGGCCAGGGATGACCGGCCAGGACCCCGACCGCGGCGGCCACAACCAGGATCATGGCGAGCTGGCCGAGCGTGCGGAACCAGGCGGAACGGGCGCGGGGGGGCATGGGCGAAGTCTATTGAATTGTCATGGGCCGAGGCGGGTTGTGGTGCCCGATTCGGGTGCTGGCTGGCAGGAGGGGTCGATGGCGCGGTCCGGGCGCCGGAAACGTCGGTGCCACGGCCGGTTTGCCGCGGTGCGCAGCCCGCAGGCCAGTCCTCGCGTCATGTGGACTGGCCTCGCCGGAAGAGGGGCGGGCGACCGGGTAGTGCCGCCGCCCGTGAGGCCACTCAGACCTCGACCGCTGCGGAAAACCGGTAGCCGGCGCCGCGGACCGTCTGGACCATGCCGTCGACCTGGTGCGGCTCCAGCGTCTTGCGCAGGCGGCGGATATGGACGTCGACGGTGCGTTCTTCGACGTAGACGCTGCCACCCC
>DATDBD010000373.1:0-4408 GCA_036525015.1 Lysobacter sp. | reverse complement strand
GTCGACTTGCACCTGGGCGAGCTGGTGAAGGACCCGGATCTTAGTCGTTACATCCTGTAAGCCGCCGCCGCACCGATGCAGACCAGGCCCGCCTTCCGGCGGGCTTGGTCGTTTATGCAGCAAGGTGTCGCATTGCAATGGCCGACATCGTGGCGCGAACCCGGTGTCCGCATTCGACCCATGGCGGACATTCGTTCGGTCTGCTCGCGCCGAGGCACGCGGTCCGGTAACCTGCGCAGCCTATTCAAGCTGAAGCCGCTTCGTCGGCCGGCCTCCACAGGGGAACTAAGTGAAGCTTTCTGCTCGTCGTTTCATGATGTTCACCATCCTGCTGTGCATGACCATCCTCAGCATCGGCTGCACCGTTGCCCAGCCCGACCCGGGTGACGTGGCCGTCTACCAAGACCGCCCATACATTTTCGGCCATGAAGGCATCCGGTCCGACGTCCTGACGGAAGGTCGTGACGTGACGTGGCTGTCCACCACGATCATCTACGTCACCACTGCACCGCAGACACTGCACGTACCGTTCCAAGACCTCTCGTCGATGGACAACATCCTGCTCGACTTCGACACCAGCGTGCAGCTGCGCATCGTCGATGCGGCAGACACCCTGAAGCGCTTCGGTCCCCACTGGTGGGAGAACAACGTGCTATCGCCCTACAACTCGATCGTCCGCAAGGCGGTCAAGTCCGAGAAGATGGCGCAGATGATGTCCGACCCTTTGGCGGCCGAGAAGGTTGATCAGGAAGTTACCGAACAGCTGCGTGCGCTGATCAAGGCGTCTGGCATCCGCGTGGAAGTGATGGCGGTCAACCTCGGCAAGGCCAAGCCGAATGACAACGTGCTGGCGCAGATGAACAACACGGCAGCCGAACAGCAGCGCAACCTGACGCTGGTCGCAGCCACGATCGCCGAACAGCAGCGCAAGCTGGAGCAGGAAGCCAAGGCCGACGCCGACAACGCCTACCGCAACAAGATGGGTCTGTCGCCAGAGCAGTACCTTGCCCGCCAGTTGGCCGAGATCCAGGCCGAAGCGTGCAAGACGGCAGCCGCGTGCTACCTCGTGCCGCAGGGTACGAACATCGTCGCCAAGTGAGCCTTCGGCAGCTTCCTTCGGGGAGCCGTCGCTCGACTTGCATCAAGGCTGGAACGTCCGCTTCTGGCCGGTTCCAGGCATTCCGAGCAAGCTCGCGCGGACCTAATCCTCGCCGATGTCCTCGTTCCACACGTCCGGATGCGCGGCGATGTAATCGCCGAGCATCCCGATGCACTCGCTGTCGTTGAGATCGACGACATTCACACCGTTCTCGCGCAACCAGTCGATGCCGCCGCGGAAGTTCACCGACTCGCCGACCACCACGGTGCCGATGTTGAACTGCCGCACCAGGCCGCTGCAGTACCAGCACGGCGCCAATGTCGTGACCATGATCGCGTCGTGATAGCGACGCTGGCGGCCGGCCTTGCGGAACGCGTCGGTTTCGCCGTGCACGGACGGGTCGTTCTCCTGGATGCGGCGGTTGTGTCCGCAGCCAAGCAACCGGCCGTCCTGGTGGTACAGCGCCGCGCCGATCGGGATGCCGCCTTCGGCCAGACCCTGGCGGGCTTCGGTGACGGCAGTGGCGAGCAGGGCGCGGTAGTCGGGCGTGGCGATCATGGCGGCGGCGATGGAGGACTTGTATGGAGTCTGACGCCATGGCGCCGTCGGGTCGATGGCGAGGACGTCGCGAATCCTTTTTCCCCATGGTTGCCTCTATCTGGAATCGTCCCCAGGAACCGCCCCATGCCCAACCGCCGTGAAAATCGCCGTAACGACGTCATCTGGCCCTGCGCAGGCTGGTTGCTGGGACTGCTGATGATCTGGTTCGGTGCAATGCGTTTCTTTCCCTTCGCGGTCGACGGGCTGGGACGATTGCTGCAGAAGTATCCGTGGCTGCCGCCGTCTTCGATGGCGCATCACGTCAGCGTCATGGTGGGTTTCGTCGAACTTGGCATCGGCCTGGCCTTGCTCGTGCCGCATCGGCGCTGGCGCCTGTGGGCAGGCTTCGCCGCAATGCTGTTCTGGAGTTGCGCCCTGTTGCTGCTGTTGGGCCCGCCGGCATGGGTGCAGGAGGCGCCGTACGGCGGGTTCCCGGTCATCGGCAGCGGCCAGACGCTGCTCAAGCACGTCGCCATCGCCGCGCTTGCGCTGGGTATCTTCGCGAACGCTCGCAATGATGATCGCGGCCGGCGCTACGCGCTGTACGGGATCTGGGCGGGACAGTTGCTGGTGCTGGTCTGGATCGGACTGATGAAGTTCACCGCGATTGAGGCGGCGGGAGTGGAGGGGCTGATGCGATCCAGTCCGCTCTTCTCATGGCTGTACCGAGTGTTCGACGTGCAAGGCGCGTCCAATGTCATCGGCTTGATCGAGTTGGCGACGGCGGCGTTGATCGCCCTGTGGCCGTGGCGGCCACGCATCGCGCGTTGGGGTCTGCTTCTGGCCGTGGCCACCTATGTACTGACCAACTCGTTCCTGCTCACGCTGCCCGGCTGGCAGGCCGGGCATGGGTTTCCGTTCGTGGGTGGAAGCGGGCAGTTCCTGCTCAAGGACTTGCTGTTGCTGGTCGGGGTGATGGTTCTGCTGCTGAACGACCCGCCATCGCGCACCGCCCGCTGAGGCTCAGCGCGGGGCCGATCGCAGCATGTCGACGTGCGCGATGCCGTCTTCGACGTAGGGCTCGGAGGAGACGACGAAGCCGTGTTTGCCGTAGAAGCCCTGCAGGTGTGCCTGCGCGCCTATCTGTACGTCGGTGCCGGGCCAGCGGCGCTCGATTTCGGTCAGCGCCGCATACAGCATCGGATCACCCAGGCCGCGGCCGCGCCAGGCCGGAGCGGTCAGCACGCGGCCGAAGCTCACCTGCGGATAACTCAATCCGGCGGGCAGGATGCGCAGGTACGCCGCAAGCGATCCGTCCGGCGCCATGCCGAGCAGGTGGACGGTGTCGGGGTGCTGGTCCTTGCCGTCGGGATCGAGATAGACGCAGTTTTGTTCGACGACGAACACCTCCGAGCGCAACTTCAAAAGCGCGTACAGCGTGTCGACATCCAGTTCGCGGAACGACCTGACGACCCATCGGACGTTGGGGTCGGCCAGCGGACCGGAGGTATTCGGATCGACGGCGTTCATGACGACATGATGCCAGAGGGCCAAGTTGTCATGCGGCAGGCCAAGGCCGTCATCCGCGCGCAGGCGGGGATCCGCCGTGAGCGTCCTTCTTGCGACAGCATTGCCGCCGAGTGCTGCGTGGGGATGACGGCCGAGGTCTTACGCAAATCCTGCGCATCAATCGCGCGATGCACCCAAGGTATCGATATCGACCACCACCGACATGCCGGGGCGTAAACGCGCGACATCCTGCTGACCGGCATCGATGGAGATCTTCACCGGAATGCGCTGGGCGATCTTGACGAAATTGCCGGTGGCGTTGTCGGCCGGCAGTACGCTGAACTCCGAGCCGGCAGCGGGCGAGATCTCTTGTACGTGCCCGCGCAGGCGCTTGCCGCCCAGCGCGTCGACGCTGACGCGTACCGGTTGCCCGATCTGCACCTGGGTCATCTGCGTTTCCTTCAGATTGGCCACGATCCAGAACGTGTTGGGCACCAGCGCCATCAATTGCGTGCCGTTGGTGACGTAGGCGCCTTCGCGCACCAGGATCTGGCTGAGCTGGCCGTCGCGCGGCGCTTCGATGTGGGTGTGATCGAGGTTGATCCTGGCCAGCTTCACCGCAGCTTCGGCGCCGGCAACGGAAGCCTCCAGCGCGGCGCGGTTGACGCTGACGCTGCGCACGCTCTGCTCGGCCGCATCCAGTGCGGCACGCGTCTGGTTCACTGCGGCCACCGCTTGGGCGTTGGCGGCAAAGGCCGTTTCGAGATCCTGCGCCGACACCAGCTTGTCGTGGGCCAGCTTGTCGGTGCGACGCAACGCCGCTTCGGTCCGGACGTGCAGGGCATCGTTGCTGGCGATGGCGGCCCGAGCCTGCGCCACGCTGGCGTGGGCGCTACGCAACTGCTGCGTCCAGTTGTCGAGGCTGGCGTGGGCGGCCTGGAGTTGCGCGCTCGCCTGGTCCACCTGCTGACGGTAGATGCGGTCGTCGATCTGCACCAGCAAGACGCCCTTGTGCACATGCTGGAAATCGCGAACGGGAACCTGCATGACGTACCCGCTCACCTGCGGGCTGATCAGCGTCACCTGGCCGCGAACATAGGCGTTCTCGGTGCTCTGGATGGCGCTGCGGAAGGGCGGGAGCCGCCACGCGTAAAGCACGATCAGCGCGCCGATCAGGGCCACCGCCGCGAATGCGCCGATTTGCCACAGCGGCCTTGGCGGCGGCGCCGCGGCCGCCGGGCCGGACGCGGCAGGTGGGGA
>DATDBD010000372.1:0-4134 GCA_036525015.1 Lysobacter sp. | reverse complement strand
ACCTTCACCGAAGCCGGCTTGGCAGCGAACCACTGCTCTTCCTTGGTGAAGGGGTTGATGCCCTTGCGCTTCGGCTTGGCCGGCACGTTGACGGCGCTGATCTTCAGCAGGCCCGGCAGCGTGAACGAACCCGCGCCCTTCTTGCTGACCGATGCGTGCACCGCGCCTTCCAGCGACGCCAGCACGGCGCGCACGTCCTTGGCCACCACGCCGGTGGACTCGGCGATGTGGGCGACCAGGCCCGACTTGGTCAGGACTTCCTTGATCGGCTTCGGCGCGGCCGGCTTGGCGGCGGCCTTCGGAGCCTTCTTAGCAGCTGCTTTCTTCTTCGTTGCCATATGTTCCCCGTGTATTCGGTGATTGGTTCGTTTGCCTGATTTCCCGCTCGGCAAGGCGGAATGTAGGGCAAGCGCGGCGCCGCGCCAAGCGGTAAAAGCACTAAAAGTGCATAAAAAAGGCCCCGCCGGAGCGGGGCCTGGTCTTTTTGGCCGGTTTGACCCGGTCGCAAGCCGTTTTTCCGCCCTGGGTTACGCCACCCGGACGATGCGCAGCGGGTTGTTCCACTGCGCCAGCAGCTCGGTTTCGCGGGCCTTGGCCTGGTGCAGGTGTGACTCCTTGACGTGACCGTAGCCGCGGATGTGCTCCGGGATGCCGGCGATCTCGGCGGCCAGATCGACGTTGCTGCGGTCGAGCGTGCCGAGCAGCCCGTCGACGGTCTTGAAGTAGTCCTCGATCAGCTGGCGCTCCATCCGGCGCTCTTCGGTCTTGCCGAAGATGTCGAACGTGCCGCCACGCAGGAAGCGCAGCTTGGCCAGCCACTTGAACGCGGTGAGCACCCAGGGACCGAACTCCTGCTTGATCAGGCGGCCCTGCGCGTCCTTCTTGGCCAGCAGCGGAGGGGCGAGGTGGAACTTGAGCTTGTAGTTGCCGTCGAACTGCTGCTCCAGCTTCCGCTGGAAATCGCCGCTGGTGTACAGGCGCGCGACTTCGTACTCGTCCTTGTAGGCCATCAGCTTGAACGCGTAGCGCGCCACCGCTTCGGTCAGGTCGGTGCTGCCCGGGGCCTTGGCGTGCTCGGCCTCGCGCACCCTGGCGACGAAATCGCTGTAACGCTTGGCGTAGGCGGCGTTCTGGTAGTCGGTCAGGAACGCGACGCGGCGCGAGATCACCTCGTCCACCGAACGCGACAGACGTGCATCGTCGAGCGGCAGGAAGGCGACGTTGTCGCCACCAGCGCCCGTGCTCGTATCGAAATGCTCAGGCACGTGGCGCAGTTCGTCTTCCTTGCGCGTGGTGCGCGGTGCCGAGGTGGCGCCCCACTCGTTGCCTTCCCACGCGCCCGGCGACAGCATCGGCAGCGCGCCCGGGGTGGCTTCGGCCGCGGTCGGTGCGTTGCGGATCAGGCCGGCGGCCTCGGCCACGGCGGTCGGGTCGACCACGGCCAAACGGCCCCAGGCGAACGCGGTCTTGTTCATCTCGATCGCGGCGCCGTTGAGCTCGACCGCACGCATGATCGAATCCAGCGACAGCGGCACCAGGCCCTGCTGCCAGGCGTAGCCCAGGATGAAGAGGTTGGTGGCGATGGCGTCGCCCATCAGCGCGGTGGCGAGCTGGGTGGCGTCGACCACGTGCGGGTCCTGCCCGCCAAGCGCGACCTTGACCGCGGAGATGATGTCGGCCGCCGGGAACTGCATGTCCGGACGTGTGGTGAACGTACCCGGCATCGCTTCGTAGCTGTTGAGCACGACGCGCGAACGGCCGGCGCGCACCTTCGACAGCGCCCAGTAGTCGTTGACCACGACCATGTCGCAGCCCAGCACCAGGTCGGCTTCGCCGGCGGCGATGCGTACGGCGTGGATGTCCTCGGGAGTGCGGGCGATGCGGATGTGCGTGGTCACCGCGCCGCCCTTCTGCGCCAGGCCGGTCTGGTCGAGCACGCTCGCGCCCTTGCCTTCCAGGTGGCCGGCCATGCCGAGCAACGCGCCGATGGTGACGACGCCGGTGCCGCCGACGCCGGTGATCAGGATGTTCCACGGCTGCGACAAGTCGCTGGCGACCTGCGGCATCGGCAGGTCGGCGAGGCGATCCTTGGCGTTGCTTCCCTTCTTCTTGCGCAGGCCGCCGCCTTCCACCGTGACGAAGCTCGGGCAGAAGCCGTTGACGCAGGAGTAGTCCTTGTTGCAGTTGGACTGGTCGATCTCGCGCTTGCGGCCGAACTCGGTTTCCTTGGGCAGCACCGACACGCAGAACGACTTCTTGCCGCAGTCGCCGCAGCCTTCGCAGACCAGGCTGTTGACCATCACGCGCCTCTGCGGGTCGACCATCTTGCCGCGCTTGCGGCGGCGGCGCTTCTCGGTGGCGCAGGTCTGGTCGTAGATCAGGACGCTGGTGCCCTTCACTTCGCGCAGACGCTTCTGGACGTTGTCCAGTTCCTTGCGGTCGAAGTATTCGAGGCCGTTCGGGAAGATGCTCTTGTCCGACCACTTTTCGATGTCGTCGGACAACAGCACGATGGTCTGCACGCCTTCGCTGCGCACCTGATGGGCGATTTGCGGCACCGATAGCGTGCCGTCGACCGGCTGGCCGCCGGTCATCGCGACCGCGTCGTTGTAGAGGATCTTGTAGGTGATGTTGACGCCGGTGGCGACCGACTGGCGGATCGCCAGCGAACCGGAGTGGAAGTAGGTGCCATCACCGAGGTTCTGGAACACGTGCTGCGTTTCGGTGAACGCCGCCTGGCCCGACCAGGTCACGCCTTCGCCGCCCATGTGGGTGAAGGTGTCGGTGCTGCGGTCCATCCAGGTCACCATGTAATGGCAACCGATGCCGCCGAGCGCGCGGCTGCCTTCCGGCACGACGGTCGAGGTGTTGTGCGGGCAGCCGGAGCAGTAATGCGGCACGCGCGGGAACTGCGCACGCGGCAGGGCCAGCTCGGATTCCTTCTCGGCCATCCACCTGAGCACGTTCTCGATGTGCTCGAAGGTGCTGCCTTCAACAAGCTTGAGCTTCTGTATGCGGCGGCCGATCACGCCGGCGATGGTCGCCGGGGTCAGCTCGCCGGTGGACGGCAGGATCCACTCGCCGGCTTCGTCGTACTTGCCGACGATCGACGGGCGCGTGCCGGTCCAGTTGTACATGTACTCCTTCATCTGGCGCTCGATGAAGGCGCGCTTCTCCTCGACGACGACGATGTCCTCGAGGCCCTTGGCGAAGTGGGTGATGCCCACTGGCTCCAGCGGCCAGGTCATGCCGACCTTGTAGACGCGGATGCCCAGGTCGGCGCACGCCTGTTCGTCCAGGCCCAGGTATTCCAGCGCCTGCAGCACGTCGAGGTAGGACTTGCCGGTGGTGACGATGCCCAGGCGCGCGCGCGGCGAGTCGATGACGACGCGGTCGATGCCGTTGGCGCGGGCGAAGGCCTGCGCGGCCTTGACCGCGTACTTGTGCAGGCGCATCTCCTGGTTCATCGGCGGATCCGGCCAGCGGATGTTGAGCCCGCCTTCCGGCATCTCGAAATCTTCCGGCAGCACGATTCGCGTGGCCATCGGATCGACGTCGACCGAGGACGAGGACTCGACCGTCTCGGCGATCGTCTTGAAGCCGACCCAGCGGCCGGTGTAGCGCGACATCGCCCAGCCCACCAGGCCCATGTCGAGAATGTCCTGCACGCCGGCCGGGTTGAGGATCGGCATCATCGCGCTGACGAATTCGTCTTCCGAGCCGTGCGGCAGTGTCGAGGAGCGGCAGGCGTGGTCGTCGGCCGCGAGCGCGAGCACGCCACCGTGCTGCGAGGTGCCGGCGGCATTGGCGTGCTTGAACACGTCGCCAGTGCGGTCCACGCCCGGGCCCTTGCCGTACCACATGCCGTATACGCCCTGGACCTTCGCGCCCGGGAACAGGTTGGTCTGCTGCGTGCCCCAGACCATGGTCGCGCCGAGGTCCTCGTTGAGGCCCGGGGTGAACTTCACGCCGGCCGCTTCCAGATGCTTGCGCGCGCGCCACAGCTCCAGGTCGAAGCCGCCCAGCGGGGAACCGCGGTAGCCGGAGATGAAACCGGCGGTATCGAGGCCGGCGGCTTCGTCGCGCAGGCGCTGCATCAGCGGCAGTCGCACCAGCGCCTGCACGCCGCTGAGA
>DATDBD010000371.1:0-3535 GCA_036525015.1 Lysobacter sp. | reverse complement strand
GCCGGTGCTGCAACTGCTGGCCAAGTACGACCTTCATGCCATGGCCCACGTCACCGGTGGCGCGCTGATCGAGAAGATCATCCGCGTGGTGCCGCAGCCGCTGGGGCTGGAGATCGACACCTCGTCCTGGCCGCTGCCGGCGGTGTTCGACTGGCTGCAGCGCGAAGGCAACGTGCCGCGCGAGGAAATGTGGCGCACCTTCAACTGCGGCGTGGGCTTCGTGCTGATGGTCGCACGGGGCGACGTGGCGGGGATCAACGCCGATCTCGACCGGCTCGGCCTGGCGCACTGGCAGATCGGCCAGGTCACGGCGGCGGGTAGCGGCGAACGCCTGCGGATCGGCTGAATACGATGCTTCGGATCGCGGTGCTGGCATCCGGGCGCGGCACCAACCTGCAGGCCCTGATGACGGCCATCGACGCTGGCCGGCTGAACGCGCGCATTGTCGGCGTTTTCTCCGACCGGGCCAGCGCCGGGGCGCTGGCGCTCGCCCGAGAGGCGGCCATTGCGGCGGTTTCACTTTCTCCGCGCAATTACGACACGCGCGCCGCCTACGATGAAGCCCTGTTCAGCCGCGTCGACGGCGTTCAGCCCGATCTCATCGTCTGTGCCGGATATATGCGTCTGCTGAGCGAACACGAAGTCCAAGCCCGCCGCGGCCGCATGATCAACATCCATCCGTCCCTGTTGCCCGCTTTCAAGGGCCTGCACACGCACCGCCAGGCCCTCGATGCCGGCGTGGCAACGCACGGGGCGAGCGTCCATTTCGTCACGCCCGAGCTGGATGGCGGCCCGGTGATCGCACAGGCGAGCGTGCCGGTCCTGGCCGGCGACGATGAGCAGGCCCTCGCTGTGCGCGTCCTCGGCTATGAGCATCCGTTGCTGGTGGACACCGTGCGCCTGCTGGCCGATGGCCGCATCACGCTGGGCAGCGCCGGCGTGCTGCTCGACGATGTCGTGCTGCATGCGCCGTTGCGGCTGGGCGACGACGATCGGCTCCAACTACCGCACCGAGACCTTTGATGCCCCACTCCCTGATGACCCGTGCGCGACCGCGCTTCACCGCCCTGATCGTCGCAGCCGCCATGTCGTGCAGCCTGCCCGCACAGGCGCTGGAACCGTTCATCGCCCACTACCAAGTCTTCAATGGCGGCAAGGAAATGGGCGATGCCACGATGCAGGTGGTCCGCAACGATGCCCGGCGCTGGCGCGTCGACCTGGGCATCCATGGCACCAGCGGCCTGATGGGCCTGGCCGGCGTCAACGCCGAGCAGAGCACGGTGTTCGACCAGGTCGGCGACCTCTATCGGCCGCTCACCCAGGGCACGGTCAAGAAGGCCTTGTTCACTCGCCGCCAGACCATCGGCATCTACGATTGGCGCTCACAGACGGCGCGCTGGCAGGGCGACATCAAGGAAGACCGCCAGAAACCCATCGGGTTGCAGTCCGGCGACATGAGCGGCCTGCTGATCAACCTGGCGGTCATCCGCGACGCGCAGCCCGGCAAGACACTGCAATACCGGTTCGTCGACAACGGCCGCGTCCGCCCCCACCAGTACGTGGTCGCGCCCGACACGGAAGGCGTGAAGGTCGGCGACATCAGCTTCAGCGCGATGCGCGTCAACCGCGTGCAGAGCGGCAACGAGGAAACCGTGATCTGGGTGGTGGACGGCGTACCGACTCCGGTGCGCATCCTGCAACGCGAGAACGGCCAAGACACCTACGACCTGCGACTGGTCGAGTACAAGGGAGCCTGACAATGACCATGAGCACGACTTCGAAGCTGCACGGGAAGATGGCCGCCGTGACCGCCAGCGCGATCGTCGCGGCCGCGCTGGCCGTATCGAGCCTGCCTGCCGCGGCCGTGCAGCCGTTCACGGCCGACTACCAGGCCAACTACATGGGCATGCAGGGCAATGGTCGCATGACCCTGGCCTCGGCCGGCGGCAACAAGTGGAAATACAGCCTCGATGTGACCAGCCCGCTGGCCACGTTGCGGCAGTCGACCGTATTCGAGGACAACGGCGGGCAGTGGCGGCCGTTGTCGGGCAACGATACGACCAACGTGCTGACGAAGAAAACCAACAAGATCGCGAACTACGACTGGTCGCGCGGCGTCGCCAGCTGGACCGGCGATGTGAAGCCCGAGCGCGCCGGGCCGGTCAAGTTGCAGGCCGGCGATCTCGACGCCCTGCTGGTCAACCTGGCCATCGTGCGTGACGTCGCAGCGGGCAAGCCGATGAACTACCGCATGGTCGAGGACGGACGCGTCAAGCAACTGAGCTACACCGTCGCCGGCAAGGAATCGATCACGATCGGCGGCAAGCCGCAGCAGGCGACCAAGGTCATCGGCACTTCCGGCAACAAGCAGACCATTGCCTGGATCGTCGAGGGCATGCCGGTGCCGGCGCGGATCCTGCAACGCGACAAGGGCCAGGACACGATCGACCTGCGGATGGCGTCGACGCCCTGATATTGGGAAGACGTCGTCCTGCGGGATGACCGCACATGCAAAAAGCCCCGCTCGAGCGGGGCTTTTTGTTCTGCAACTGTCGTGCGGCGGGCCAAGGCCTGCCCTGCATCATTTCGCTTCGGAATCGGGTTTCACCACCGTCTTGCAATCGACGCGGATCGTGCGGCGGTCGCTGCGCCAGGCATAGGTGCTGCATTCGCGCGGTCCGTCCACGGTTTTGTCCACGACCACGGCGTAGATCGACTGCAGCCACTCGTCCATGCCGGCCTTGCCATCGCCATTCCAGTCCATGTCGCGCAGCGCCATGCCGCGGGTCCCGGCCGCACCGGTGAAGTGCAGCCAGCTCAGGCTGGCCAGAATCACGGCAACGACGCCGAGCAGGACGCGGCGGCGCATCGGGAATCGCGAAGGACGAGGGGCCATGAGGTGAGATCAGCCGATGCGACGGATATTCGCACCCAGTCCCGACAGCTTTTCCTCGATGTTCTCGTAGCCGCGGTCGAGGTGGTAGATGCGATCGATGGTGGTCTGGCCGTCGGCGACCAGACCGGCCAGGATCAGCGAGGCCGAAGCGCGCAGGTCGGTGGCCATCACCGGCGCGCCACTGAGCTGCTCGACGCCGCGCACGATCGCGGTGTGGCCTTCCACACGGATGTCGGCGCCCAGTCGCAGCAGTTCCTGCACGTGCATGAAGCGGTTTTCGAAGATCGTCTCGTTGATCACGCCCACGCCGTCGGCAATGCAGTTCATCGCCATGAACTGCGCCTGCATGTCGGTCGGGAACGCCGGGTGCACCGCGGTGGTGACATTGACCGCTTTGGGGCGGCGCCCGTGCATGTCCAGTGTGATGCGATCGCCGTCGACGATGATCTCGCCGCCGGCGTCGCGCAGTTTGTCGAGCACGGCATCGAGCGTGTCGGCGCGGCTGCGGCGCACGGTGACACGGCCGCCGGTCATCGCCGCGGCCACCAGGAAGGTGCCGGTTTCGATGCGGTCGGGCAGGACATCGTGATGGCCGCCGTGCAGGCGTTCGACGCCGTGCACGACGATCCGTCCACTGCC
>DATDBD010000370.1:0-3279 GCA_036525015.1 Lysobacter sp. | reverse complement strand
AACGCATGCCGTCGCATTCCTGGCCGCCGGTCTCATGTGCGCAGCTCCGAGCGTGGCGTCGGCGCCAGTCGCAGCCGATGCGGGAGCTGCTTCAGGCCGTCGCGGATGGCGCGGGCGACCGCTTCGCGCCACGCGGCATCGCCTACCAGCGCGGCTTCATAGCGATGATGCGCATCGACATCGGCAAATCGCGCGAACCACACCAGGACCGGTCCGTCTTCGCGCACCGGCAAGCGTGGGAAGGTGTTCTCGCTGGGGTCGGTGACATACACGGCGATCAACTCGGCTCCGGCTTCTCGCAGACGCGGTGCCAGTTCTTGCTCGAAACGGTCGAGGAAGCCGTGGTCCGCCGCGGCATCGAGCATGCAGATGCCGGCCTCGATCACGCCGGCGGTCGTCTCACCGTCACCACGCGGGGCCGACGCGGGGAAGCCGGCACCATTGCGAGCCGGCCGAAGCAACAGCACATCGTCGTTGTCCAGCAAGGTCGCGTTGGCGGCATCGCGATGGCGCTGCCACACCGGCCCGGAATAGAACGTAGTCAACGCCGCCTTGCGTTCCGGCATGCCGGGGAACCCGCGCAACCAGACATAGCGATCGGTGGCGTCCAGGTCGCGGAACTGGCCGATCACGTGCATGCCGACGGCTTCCTGCGTCTCGACGAACTCGCGCTCGAACAGGTCGATCAGTTCATCCCGGCGTCCGGGCTGCGTCGTGTACTGACGCAGCTCGATCACCGCATCGTCGTGCACGAGCCGCCCGGCCTCGTCGAGGCGGCGGAACCACATGTGCCAGTTGTTCTCCCAGGTGCGGCCGTCGTCGTCCGAGAACGCCTGCTGCCAATGCGCGGCGTTGGCGGTGATCTGGTCCCAGGTGAAGCGAACCCGGATCGGCCGGCCTTCGTGTTCGAGCGTGCCATGGAAGGTCCCGACTCCCCCGACGAACGATCCGACCATCGGCGCTTCCAGGACGCCGTCGTGGTTACCCGCCCAATACAGGTGCCACTGCCCGCTGTCCACGCGGAACAGGCGCAGCGTCATTCCAAGGAAGCGGCCTTGCAAGCCGGGGCGCGTCCAGTCGCTGATGAAGTCGTCGACATTGCCTAGCCCCCCGAGGAGCGGTTGGCAAACCTGGGTGGCGTGGAAGACCTCCCAGTCCTGGCTGCCGGCCAAGCGGCGGCGCAGGCGTTCGTTGCGGATCTGCCAGTGGCCGTGGAGGAAGTCGAAATCGTGGCGACCGTCGCCTGCCAGCTCCCGCGACGGCGAGTCGACACGTGCCGGGACGGTCGCGTGGGCACCGGCGGCCATGGCCAGCGCGGTCTCATTCAGCCCAGCATGACTGCGTCCGGCATGGGTCTGGAGCAGTTGCCTGAGTCGTTCCATCGTGGTCTCCGGGGTGCGCGTTTGCATGACGACAGCCTGCGCCTGCGCTGCTGCCAGCCTGCTGTCAGCAGCCGGTCGAATTTGGCGCGGCTGCGCAATGCGCAGGCCATCGGCGACAATGGCGCCCCCTCGGCCCGTCGCGTCACCGCCCATGTCCAGCTCGTCCAGCCAGTCCATCTCCCTGACCCGCTACCTCATCGAGGAGCAGCGCGCGGGCCGCATCAACGCCGACCTGCGCCTGCTGATCGAAGTGGTCGCCCGCGCCTGCAAGACGATCTCCATCGCGGTCGGCAAGGGCGCGCTGGGTGGCGTGCTGGGCGACGCCGGCACAGGCAACATCCAGGGCGAGGCGCAGAAGAAGCTCGACGTGCTGTCCAACGAGATCCTGCTCGAAGCCAACGCCTGGGGTGGTCACCTCGCCGGCCTGGCGTCGGAGGAGATGGACAACTCCCACCCCATTCCCGACGTCTACCCGCGCGGCAACTACCTGCTGCTGTTCGATCCCCTCGATGGCTCGTCCAACATCGACGTGAACATCTCGGTGGGCACGATCTTCTCGGTGCTGCATTGCCCGGACGGCGTCAGCCATCCCGCCGACGAGCACTTCCTGCAGCCAGGCACCAGCCAGGTCTGCGCCGGCTATACGACCTACGGTCCCAGCACGATGCTGGTGCTGACGGTCGGCAACGGCACGCACGCCTTCACGCTCGACCGCGAGGTCGGCAGCTTCATGCTGACCACGCGCGGCATGACGATTCCGGAAGACACCAAGGAATTCGCCGTCAACATGTCCAACCAGCGCTTCTGGGAGCCGCCGATGCAGAGCTACGTCGGCGACCTGCTGGCCGGCAAGGAAGGCTCGCGCGGCAAGGACTTCAACATGCGCTGGGTCGCCTCGATGGTCGCCGACGTGCACCGCATCCTGACGCGCGGCGGCATCTTCAGCTATCCGCTGGACAGCAAGTGCGCGGCGAAGGGCGGCAAGCTGCGGCTGATGTACGAGGCCAACCCGATGAGCTTCCTGGTGGAGCAGGCCGGCGGCGCGGCGAACACGGGCCGCCAGCGCATGATGGAAGTGCAGCCCAATGGCCTGCACCAGCGCGTGCCGGTGTTCATCGGTTCGAAGAACGAAGTGGAGACGGCCGTGCGCTATCACCTCGAGCACGACACGGCCCATTCAAGTAGGTGAAACAGCGCACACGGTAGGAAGAGGATCATGCGCGATGAAGTCATCGCGCTGACCGCTCACGAAAGCGATCGACGTTGATTGTTTTGCTTGGGCGCGTGGTTCAAGACGCGCCTGCACGGGAGCAGGCATGTCGAACGACGGATCGCATGTGAATGGCAGCCGCGAGCTGATCTACGTGACCCGTGGCGGCGCTGGCCGGGTGCTTGCGCTGGCGGGTCTGCAACGTGTCGGATGGAGCGTGCGGCGCGCCCCGGATTCGCGCAGCGTCGTGCGCATCCTCCAGCGCGAACCGCACCGGCCGCACGCCGCCCTGCTCGATCTGCGCGAGGGCTTCACCGAGTACGACCTGGCCGAATTCGGCGCTGCGCTGTCCGCGCACAATGTCGGTTGGGTGGCGGGCGTCGACGCCATGCACTTGGACGCGGAGCCGGTGCGCCGCCTGATCCGGGACTATTGCTACGACTACGTCACGCTGCCTTGTCCGGAAGGCGTGCTGCATACCGTGATTGGCCATGCCCATGGCATGGCGGCGCTAACATGCGACGAGGACGCGCCGCACGATACCGACTTCGACGGCATGATCGGCGAAAGCCCGGCCATGCAAACCCTGATTCGCACGTTGCGCAAGGCCGCGCTGACCGAGGCTCCGGTGTTCATCGCCGGCGAGACAGGCACCGGCAAGGAACTGGCGGCGATGGCGCTGCACCG
>DATDBD010000369.1:0-9937 GCA_036525015.1 Lysobacter sp. | reverse complement strand
TTGAAGGCGTTTGCCCAGCGCAGGGTGATGTAGAGGTATGGATCGGCGACGCTGCGGAAGCCGGCCAGCCATTGCTTGCCGGCCAACTGCTTGTCCGCGATCTCGAACAGTTTGCGCAGGCGCTTGAGCGCGGTGGCCTTCAGGACGGTGTGCTGATCCGGATCGGGAAGGAAGGCCGCCGGTCCGAACATCGGCTTGAACGCCGGATGCACGTCGGAGTTGACGAAGGCCAGCCAGCGCATCGCCTCGGCGCGTTGGCGCACGCTGCCGTCGCCGCTGAGGCCCGCCTCGGGATAGGTGTCGGCGATATAGCCCATGATCGCCGCGTTCTGGGTCAGCACGAAGTCGCCGTCGACGATCGTCGGAACCGCGCCGGAGGGATTGATCGCCAGGTACGCCGGCGCCTTCATCGTGTCCTTGTCGAGCACTTCGACCTGGAAGGGCTGTCCGGTCCACTGCAGCGCGATGTGGTCGGCGGTCGAGCAGGCGCCGGGCTTGGTGTAGAGCTTCATGCGGGTCTCCGTGACGATGCGACAGGCGGGCGACTATCGCCCATCCGCGGGCCGATCCTCAACGATGGAGACGTAACGCTGCGTTACGCAGGACGCTACGAGCGACGCGGCTTGAGCGACTGCACCTTATAGAACGTGTGGTCGCCGATGGTCGCGACCTGGTAGGCGCTGCGCCAGGACGGGCTGGCGATGGCATGCGCGGCAAAATGGCTCGCGCCGGGCACGATCTCCTTGCGCTGGCCGGGCGGAAGGGCCCAGTTGCGCTCGGCCTCCAGCGCGATGGTCACCGCTTCGGCCCAGGCCTCGGTGTTGCTCAGGCGGGTCGAGGGGGACACCAGCGTCGGGGCGAACTGCTTGCGGGCCGTGACCACGTCACAGACCGTATTGCCCCACAGGCCGCTGTCGCGGCGGCGCAGGGCGACCTCGGCCACCGCCTTCTGGCCGCGCACGGACTGGTCGCGGGCCTCCAGGTAGACGGTGGTGCTCAGGCACAGCGAGTCGGCGGTTTGCGGCGGCAGTACTGAAGCCAACCACAAGATCCAGGCGAGTTTCATTTCTCGTACTCCTTGCTCCGTTGCGCCAGCCCGATCGTGGCAACCGTCCCCTGAGGGTGCGGCAACGACGAACCGGTCCGGCATGGCGTACTGGGGAGGGCAGCGGGCTCTTCGGCACGCTTTTGCCCCTTCACCTAAACCGCGCTACAGCGCGGGCGGTGTGGGTCGCCACCAAAGGGGTGGCTGGAAAGTGGGCGCACGGTAGCCCCGTTTAGATAAACGCCGGCTGAATGGCTAAAACGTAACCATCGGATTATGTTGGCTTTTTTTTCACCACAGGCAGCTGGAAGGCTGCCGCAACAGGCTTTCCGGTTCAGCCCAGACGCCTGTTCACAGCGTCGCGGCCAATCGGGTGCCTTGGGAAATTGCCCGCTTGGCATCGAGTTCAGCGGCGACCTCAGCCCCTCCGATTACGTGAACGGGTAGTCCCGAGGCGGCGAGCTCGGATTGCAGCGGCTTGAATGGCTCCTGACCGGCGCAGATCACCACCTGGTCGACCGGCAGCGTCTGGTCACTTCCGTCGACACGGATATGCAGTCCCTCGTCATCGACGCCGAGATACTCGACGCCGCCGAGCATCCGCACCCGCTTGGCCTTTAGCGTGGCGCGATGGATCCAGCCGGTGGTCTTGCCCAGGCGTGCCCCCGGCTTGCCCGGGCTGCGCTGCAGCAACCAGACCTCGCGGGCCGGCGGTTCCGGCCGGGGTGGGGTGAGGCCGCCTCGGTTGCCGTCATAGCTCAGGTCCACGCCCCACTCGGCGCGCCAGCGGGCGGCGTCCAGGCTGCTGCCATCGTCGCCATGCACCAGGAACTCGGCCACGTCGAAACCGATGCCGCCGGCGCCGATGATGGCGACTTTGCGGCCGGGCACGACGCGGCCGGAGAGCACGTCCAGATATCCCACCACCTTGGGATGATCGGAGCCCAACAGGTCGACCGCGCGCGGCGCGATGCCGGTCGCAAGCACGACCGCATCGAAGCCGGACAGCGCGGTTGCATCGGCGCGCGTGCGCAGTCGCAGCTCCACGCCCGTCTGCTCGATGCGACGGCCGAAGTAGCGCAGCGTCTCGTGGAACTCCTCCTTGCCGGGGATGCGCTTGGCCAGGTTGAACTGGCCGCCGATGGCGTCGCCGGCCTCGAACAGGGTTACGCGGTGGCCGCGTTCGGCCGCGACCGTCGCGCAGGCCATGCCGGCCGGGCCGGCGCCGACCACGGCGATGCGCCTCGGAGCCGCGGTGGGCCCGTAGTTCAGTTCCGTCTCGGCGCAGGCGCGCGGATTGACCAGACAGCTGGCGGTCTTGTTCTCGAATACGTGGTCCAGGCACGCCTGGTTGCAGGCGATGCACGTATTGATGTCGGCCGCGCGCTGCTCGCGGGCCTTTTTGACCCATTGCGGATCGGCCAGCAGCGGCCGTGCCATCGACACCATGTCCGCTTCGCCGGCGGCGAGGATGCGCTCGGCGACGTCGGGCATGTTGATGCGGTTGGTGGTGATCAGCGGCAGCGACACGTGCGGCTTCAGTCGCGCGGTGATGCCGGTGAAGGCCGCGCGCGGCACCGAGGTGGCGATGGTCGGGATGCGTGCCTCGTGCCAGCCGATGCCGGTGCTGATCAGCGTCGCGCCGGCCGTCTCGATGGCCTGGCCCTGCTGGACCACTTCGTCCCAGGCCAGGCCGTCGTCGACCAGGTCCAGCATCGAAAGACGGTAGACGATGATGAAGTCGGGTCCGCAGGCCTCGCGGATGCGACGCACGATCTCCACTGCGAATCGCATCCGTTTGGCGGCATCGCCACCCCATCCGTCGCTGCGCCGGTTGGTACGCGGCGCGGTGAACTGGTTGAGCAGGTATCCCTCCGAGCCCATCACCTCGACGCCGTCGTAGCCGGCCTCGCGGGCAAGCTGGGCGGTGCGGACGAAGGCGCGGATCTGTCGCTCGACCCCGCCGGCCGACAGCGCGCGCGGAGTGAAGGGGTTGATCGGTGCCTTCAACTTGCTTGGCGCCACCTGCAACGGGCTGTAGCCGTAGCGGCCGGCATGCAGGATCTGCAGGCAGATGCGGCCCCCGTGGGAGTGCACCGCGCTGGTGACCTGGCGATGGCGACCGACTTCCCACGGCCAGCGCAGCGTTCCGCCGAATGGCTTGAGCCAGCCGGCCAGATTGGGTGAGAAGCCGCCGGTAACGATCAGGCCCACGCCTCCCGCCGCGCGCTCGGCGAAGTAGGCCGCCAGCTTCGGGAAGTCGGCTGCCTTGTCCTCCAGGCCTGTGTGCATCGAGCCCATCAGCACCCGGTTACGCAACGTGCAGAAGCCCAGGTCGAGCGGCTCGAACAGCCGGGGATACAGGGGGTGAGACGTGGCGGGATGGGTGAAGCTGAGAGGGCTGGCGGCCGTCATTCGGAGATACGCTGGCGTACGGAAGCCGCACGATGCCGGGAAAGGCGCCGGGCTTCAAGGGTGGGCTTGGCGAAGGCGGGATCCACCACTCCGGAAACGGAGATTCCCGCCGGCTCATAGGTCTACCTCGCGAAGGCCGGGATCCACCCATCGGAACGGTGGATTCCCGCCTGCGCGGGAATGACGGGCGCTGGTTTTCCGCCCCTAAAAACCCCCGCAGATCAAGAGTTGTCACCCGCGCAGGCCTCGCCGAACATGGCTGACCCGTAGTTGCCGGTCCGCCATGGACGACGCTTCCTTATCCCTGCAGGACTACCTGCGCGACGGCACCGTCGCGGCCGATCTCCCCGACCTGCATCCGCTGCTTGGCGCCCGCGACCTGCTGCGCGCGTTCTCGACGCTGTTCCATGGCGGCGAGGAGAGCGTGATGGTGCGCCTGCTGGTGCTGCGCGCGATCGGAGAACGCGGCCAGGCCCCAGACTGGTCGCCGCAGGAGCTGCGCGAACACTTCGCCTATCTCGACGCGGTCAAGTTCGACACCGTGCTCGGCCGCCTGCGCGAGAACGACCTGCTGCTGTGGGACGCAGCGACCCAGCGCTACCGGATCAGCCCGGTTGGCCGCCAGGCGCTGGCGTCGATCGGCATGCTGCTGCAGTTCAATCGCGAAGGCGACGAACTGGCCTACGTCACCGCGCAGCTCGCCGCCGGCCAGGCGGTCGGACGCGTGCGCGGCGACGACCTGCAGCATCTGCTGTCGCGCCTCAACGAGCTGCGCGAGGACTTCGACCAGGCTGTGCTCAGTGGTTCGGAGCACCGCATCGAGCGTGCCGCCTCGACGTTGCAGTCGGTGTGGAAGTGGGTCGAGAAGGGCACGCAGATCGTCAAGGAGATCGCCGCCGATCCCGACCTCGACGCCGCCACGCATCGCATCGCGCAGCAGATCGGCCGCGCGCAGAGCGCGATGCTGCGGCAGACATCGGTGTTCCAGCGCGCGCTCAACCAGCTCGACCGCCATCGTGTGCACCTTGGGGCGAGCGGCCTGTCCTCATCGGACGTCAACCGTTACCTGCGCGCGCTCGACATCGAGGCACTGGCCGACCTGTCCGATGGCGTGATCGCGCGAGCACTCGTGCCGGCATTCGCGCTGGCGCCGATCGCGCTGGATATCGCCGAGTACGAACTGGTGGAGCGCGAACGCGAAGCGCAGGAAGACCAGTCATTGCCGCCGGCGCAAAGCGCGCCGCAGGGCACGCAGGCGCCGGTGGCGGCGAATGACTATCACCATGCCGAAGACTGGCTGCGCGAACTCGTGCAACTGCAAACCGGCGGCACGCTGGCCGAATTGGTGCCGCAGGAAGGCTTTGCCGTCAGCGCCTATCGCATGTCGCTGCTAGGACTGATCGGCGACCCCGGCGCCGAGAACCGCAACGGTGTCAGTGCCGAGATGGCGCAGTTGCCCTTGCAATGGCGCGTGGAGCCGGTGTTCGAGCCGGTCGAGCGCTGCGGCGTGGCGTACATGAGCCGCAGCCGCTTGGAGCCGCGTGGCGTGATGTCGGGGGAGGCCGCGGACAGTGCGGAGCCCGCGCCGTCATCCTCGCGAAGGCGGGGATCGAGCGATGTCGATCCAGGGGAACGCGCAACCCCCGTCAGAAAAGCAAAGGCCAATGCGCTGGATTCCCGCCTTCCCGGGAATGACGAGCAAAAGCCATCCGGCCAGCCCCAATCCAAGCGCAACAACACCCGCAAGACCGCCAGCAAGACCACCGAGCCCGCATGACCGATCCCATCGCCACCCTCATCGCGCGGCTGCTTGCCGAACGCTGGCTGCCGCGCGAAGACCGCGCCGTGCGCCAGGTCCTGACCGACGTCGAACTGCGCGACGACCTGGACCGCCGTCTCGCCGCGGCCGGCCTGCGCTTGCTCGAGCATCCTTACGCCGCGAACGTCGCCGTCGGCGTGGCGCGTGCGCAGGAGAACGACGTATTCGGCAGTGCGCGTGCCTGGGCGGCGAGCAACCTGCAGCTGGACCGCGATGCGCTGGCGCTGCTGGTGGTGCTGTGGGCGCTGCTGGTGCTGCCCAAGCGCCAGCGCCAGATCGCGCGCCAGGAAAACGAACGCCAACAGGACCAGGAGCAGATGTTCGCCGACCTCAAGCCGGTGCCGGTCGGCGCGGAAATGGTCGAGCCGATCAACGAACGCACGCTGTTGGCCGACTACGGTGACAAGCTTGGCGGGAAGACCCGCATCCACCTCAATCTCGGTGCGCTGGCGCGGCAGGGCTTCATCGTCCGCCGCAAGGAGCGCATCCACGAGGGGCCGTTGCTCGACCTCGCGTTCGATTACGAGCGTATCGCCAGCCGCGTGATGGACGGCGCGCTGTCATACGTCGTCGCCCAGGCGCGCGCCGCGCAGGCCGCATCGGCAGACGCAGGCGACGAGGGCCACGACGACATTCCCGAAGATTTCGACAGCGAAGACACCCGCGAAGAGGCACAGGCCGATGTTTGAATTCCGCAGCCTCGAAGTCGTGCATTGGGATTACTGGCAGCGCTACCAGTTGCCGCTCGACGCCTCGGTCATCACCGTGGTCGGTCCCAACGGCTCGGGCAAGACCACGCTGCTCGATGCGCTGCGCACGCTGCTGGCTATCGAAGACCGCGATACCGCGCGCGACTACAAGACCTACCTGCGCCACAACGGCAAGGGCTACGCCTGGCTGCGCGCGGTGGTCAGCAATCGTCCCGACCGCCGCGGCGGGCGGCCGTTCTTCCCGATCAAGGACGAGCAGGTCACACTGGCCTGCCGCATCCGCAAGCGCGGCGGCGACTGGTCGCGCGACTACCAGATCGTTGCCGGCGACACGCCAGTGGAAGTGCTCGAACAGGGGGGCGAGTGGCTCGGCGTACGCGATTACCGCGTGCGCCTGGCCGGCGCCGGTCTGACCCGCGCGATCTGTCGTGTGCTGACACTGGAGCAGGGCGCCACCGACAAGCTCTGCCAGTACTCGCCGCGCGAGTTGTTGCAGCTGATCTTCGATGTGTTCGAGGACAAAGCCGTGCTGGACGACTACCAGCGGGCACGCAACGAGCAATTCGATGTCGAGAAGGAAATCCACCAGCTCGGCCAGGACCTCGCGGGCCTGCATCTGCGCATGGAGTCGGCGAAGGTCGACGTGCGCTCGTTCGAGGAAGGCCTGGCGCTGCGAAACCAGCGCCAGCGGCTGCAAGCCGAGATCGCACCGAAGGTGGAACTGGCCGACCTGCGCGCCGCCATCGACGGCGCCAAGCCGCGCCTGACCGGGCTGCGTCGCGCCTTGCGCGAGCGCGAACGCGTATACGCCGAACTGCAATCCCAGGACGTCGGCGCCGCCGCTTCGCATGGATCCATGCTGGACTCGCTGGCCGATGCCCGTCAGCGCGTGGCCGCATGCGAAGGCGAGTTCACGCGCGCGCGCGACCGTGCCCGCGACGCCGAGATGCTGGTCAAGCGTCATGACGAACTGGCGCGGCTGCAGGCGCAGCGCGGTGCGGTCGACGTCGATGCCTTGAGCAGCGCCATCGAGAATGGCCGTCGCCGCCAGGCCGAGCTCAGGCTCGAAGCCGAACGCGACCGTGCGCGCAGCGGAGAGATCGCCGCGCAAGTCGCTGCACTGAGCAGCGGCAAGCTGCCGGTCGAGAAGTTCGAGAGCGACTTCCGCACGGCGCTGGACCGTGAAGGGATCGCCCACCGGGTGCTGACCGAACTGGTCGACATCGTCGATCCGCAATGGGCCGTGGCGGTGGAGGCCGTGCTGGCGCCGTATCGCCACTTGCTGGTGCTGGAGCATCCGAAGGAAGCCCGCGCCGCGTGGAAGCTCGGCGAGCAGATGCAGTACCGCCACTTCGTCGTCGCCGAGCGTGCGCCGGTGCCGAAGGCGAGCACGGGTTCGCTGCTGGAGGTCGTGCGGTTCTCCGCTGATCCGCCGGCGTGGCTGCCGCGCCAGCTCGATCGCATCCGCCGGGTCGTCGACATCGACGCGGGCGGCAAGCTCCCTAGTGGACAGGACTGGATCACCGCCAAGGGCTACCTGCGAGAGCATCGCGGCGGGCGTCATATCGGCGGCAGCCAGCAACACTTCGGTGCCGGCGCGCGCCAGTCGCGGCTGGTGGAGTTGCGCGCTGAGCAAGCCCAAATCAACCAGCGGGCGCAGGCGCGCGAGGCCGAACTGCATGAGCTGAGCCATCGCGTCGATGCGGATCAATCGCGACTGCTCGGCCTGGATGCAACGCAGGAACTGGTCACCCGCGCCACCGAGTTCGCCGACGCGCAGGCGCGCCTGCCCGAACTGGCCGACGCCGCTGCAAGCGCCGCTGCCGAGCTGGCGCAGGCACGCGCCGCCGTCGATACCGTGGCCGAACGTGACAAGGACGAGGGCATCGCCGCCGCCAAGCGGCAGGGCCAGATCGATGCGCTGGCCCGCGAGCTGCGCGAACGCAGCCAGCAGGTCGGCCAGGAACGGCAGGGGCTTATCCAGCGCATCGTCGACTACCGCCGACGCCGTGCGCAGATGCCGCCGGCCTGGCGTTCGCATGCGGCGTTGCGGGCTGTGCGCGACGAGTACGAGAGCGCGTCGGCCGTGCGCCGTGAACTGGAGCGCATCGACGAACGCATCGCCCGTGGCGGTTTTGTCCAGGACGAAGCCTGCGTGCCGATGCGCGACAAGATCGCCGCCGACCATGCCGAGCTCGAAGCGACCATCGGCAAACGCGAGGCGCACCTGCATCGCGCCAAGCGCATCACCGAGGAGGCGCGCGGCGCCTACATCAACGTGCTGCGCGCCACCGTGCGGCGGTACAAGAAGAATCTGGTCTCGCTCGGCGAGCTGGCCGGCATCGGCGTCGATGTCGAGATGCCGGAACTCGTCAACGAGGACGTCGCGCTCGCCCAGGCTGGCCTGACGGTGCGTTTCGACTTCGATCGCAAGGGCTGGATCGGCCTGGACGACGGCGAGGCGTCCGGTGGCCAGCAGGTGATGAAGTCGTTGCTGTTGCTGGTCGCACTGTTGCGCGACGAGGATCAACCGGGCGGCTTTGTCTTCATCGACGAACCATTCGCGCACCTGGACGTGTTCAACATCGAGAAGGTCGGCCGCTTCCTGCGCTCGACCGACGCGCAGTACATCCTGACCACGCCGATCACGCACAACCTCAACGTGTTCGAGCCGTCCGACCTGGTGCTGGCGACCAGCAAGCGCCGCTCTGGCAACGCCTGGGCCGAGCCGGTGGCAGTGCTCAAGCGCGACCGCAGCCAGGACGAACAGGCGGCGTGAGAAAAGCCTGCGTGCCGTGGATGCACGGCGTCCGCCGAACATCCACGGTGAGCATGCCAAGCACCTTTCACAAGCCGGTCAAACCGGCCACGGATTGCGCTCGCCGAAGCCGCGCTGATGCCAGTAGGGGTAGGCCGGGGTCACGGCACTGGCTTCATCCAGCACGGCCACCTGCTCGGGCGTTAGGTTCCAGCCAACGGCGCCGAGGTTCTGTCGCAACTGTTCTTCGTTGCGTGCACCGATGACGATGGTCGACACGGTCGGGCGTTGCAGTAGCCAGTTCAGCGCGACCTGCGGGACGGTCTTGCCGGTTTCGGCCGCCACCTGGTCCAGTGCATCGACCACGCGGTACAGATGCTCGTCGTCCACCGGCGGGCCGTGTTCGGCGCTGCCCGGCAGGCGGCTCACCTCCGGTCGCGGTTGTCCCCGGCGGATCTTGCCGGTCAGTCGGCCCCACCCCAGCGGACTCCACACCACGGCGCCTACACCCTGATCCTGCGCCAGCGGCATCAGCTCCCATTCGTAATCGCGACCGATCAGCGAGTAATAGGCCTGGTGGGCGACGTAGCGTGACCAGCCGTAACGGTCGGCGACAGACAACGACTTCATCAAATGCCAGCCTGAGAAGTTGGACACACCCAGATACCGGATCTTGCCGGCGCGCACGAGGTCGTCGAGCGTGGACAGGGTTTCCTCGACGGGTGTCTTCGCGTCGAAGCCGTGCAACTGGAACAGGTCGACGTAGTCGGTGCCCAGGCGCTTGAGCGCGGCGTCGACGGTATTGATCAGATGGAAGCGCGACGAGCCGACATTGTTGGGGCCGTCATCGAAGCGGAACGTGGCCTTGGTCGAGATCAGCACCTGGTCGCGACGACCCTTGATCGCCGCGCCGAGAATGCTCTCGGCCACGCCGCCGGAATAGATGTCGGCGCTGTCGAACATCGTCAGCCCTGCGTCGAGGCAGATGTCGACCAGGCGGCGGGCTTCGTCGGCGTCGGTGTTGCCCCACGCGCCGAACAACTGGCCTTTGCCTCCGAAGGTGCCGGTGCCGAAGCTCAGCACGGGTACGCGGAAGCCGGACTTGCCTAGAAAGCGGTATTCCATTGCGAAGGATCCTGTAGGAAGTGGGGGAGGGGTCAGGAATGTTCCGGCACGCAGCCGGCAGGCAG
>DATDBD010000368.1:0-4845 GCA_036525015.1 Lysobacter sp. | reverse complement strand
GGCGGCGGAAATCCAACTGGAATTCCTCGATCCTTCCGATGATGGCGAAGGCGGCGGCGCGATGTTTCCCACCGGCAACCTCGTCGATGAACTCGACATCCCCGGCGTGGGGACGCTGAAGGCGACGCTGATCAATGCCGGGATCCCGACGATCTTTCTCGACGCCGCCGACCTCGGCTACACGGGTACCGAGCTGCAGGGGGCGATCAACGACAGCAAGCACGCACTGGCGATGTTCGAGACGATCCGCGCGCACGGCGCCGTGTGCATGGGCCTGATCACGCACATCGACCAGGCCGCCACCCGCCAGCACACGCCCAAGGTCGCCTTCGTCGCGCCGCCGCAGGGCTACGAGGCGTCCAGCGGCAAGTACGTCGCCGCATCCGACATCGACCTGCTGGTGCGTGCACTGTCGATGGGCAAGTTGCATCACGCGATGATGGGCACGGCCGCAGTCGCCATCGGTACCGCAGCCTCGATCCCAGGCACGCTGGTCAACCTGGCAGCGGGCGGTGGCGAACGCGAGGCGGTGCGCTTCGGCCATCCCTCCGGCACGTTGCGCGTGGGCGCGCAGGCGCGCCTGGTCGATGGCCAGTGGACCGTGACCAAGGCGGTGATGAGCCGCAGCGCGCGCGTGTTGATGGACGGCTGGGTGCGCGTGCCGGGCGACATGTTCTGAGTTGCGCGCGCGGTCGTAGTCACCGCGCGCCATTGACGATGGCTGGCGCAACATCCGTGCCAGCCTCACCGCCGTGGCGTTGCGCGAAATATGGGGAACGCCCGCGCGCAATCTGGGGAACCCTCCCGATGTAGGCAAACACGCGAAAACCTAGTCTGGCATCGCAGTCCAGCCCCGGGCTGCGCCAGACGAGATCACCGCCATGTCCCGCTTCGAATTCGCCACCACCGCCAGCCTGCAAGCAGCGTTTGATGAGCGCCTGGACTGGATCGATAGCGCCGACGCCGCATCCGCGCTGGAAGTCCCGCAGGCCCCGCCGATCCGCCACGTCCACGGCGACCGCGACGCCGAATTCGGCGTGGGCTATGGCAACAGCTCGGGCTATGCCGACGGCCGCCACTACGTCACCAACTGGGCAACGCAGATGTTCCGCTTCGTCTGAAGGCCGCGCCCAGCCACCCTCCTGGAGGAGGACGCCATGCCCCGGTACCTGGTCGAACGCAGCTTTCCGGCCGACCTCGCCATCCCCGTGAATGCGGATGGCGCCCGGGCCTGCGCCCAGATCGCCGGCATCAACGGCGAGAACGGAGTGACCTGGCTGCACTCCTACGTCAGCGCCGACCGCCGCAAGACATTCTGTATCTACGACGCCCCCGCGCCGGAAGCCATCCGCAAGGTGGCGCGCCGCAACGGCCTGCCAGTGACCCACATCACCGAGATATTGGTGCTGTCGCCCTACTTCTACTACTGAATGCGCGCGGCGTGCGGCATGGGTCGTGCGACCGCTGTCGCCCCGCCGGCTGGGCGATAATCGCGGCGATCCCCCGGAGTGATTGCCGTGGAACTGATCGAACGCGGACACGCCCTGCAATTGCTGCAGCAAGCGCTCGAAACGGCGGCGCAGGGCAGCGGCCGCACGGCGCTGGTCTGCGGCGAGGCCGGAATCGGCAAGACCTCTCTTGTCACCCAGTTGCTGTCGCAGCACCGCGAGGGCCGCGTGCTGTGGGGCGGATGCGAGGCGCTGTTCTCGCCGCGCCCGCTCGGACCGCTCTACGACATGGCCGGCGCGCTCGGCGCGAAGCTGCAATCGATGTTGGGCCTGGAAGGCCGCCGCGTCGAACTGTTCGCCTCGTTCCTCGATGAACTGCAGCAGTCGCGCGACACCACCGTGGTCGTGCTGGAAGACCTGCACTGGGCCGACGCGGCCACGCTCGACCTGGTCAAGTTCCTCGCCCGCCGCATCCAGCGCGTGCGTGCGCTGCTGGTGTTGAGCTATCGCGACGACGAACTCGGCGAGCGCCATCCGCTGCAACTGGTGCTGGGCGACCTGCCCGCCGATGCCGTCGTGCGCGTGCCGCTGCTGCCGCTGTCGGAGGCCGGCGTCGACGAACTGGCCCGCCAATCCAGCCGCCCCGCCGACGGCATCTACGCCGCTACCGGCGGCAACCCGTTCTTCGTCACCGAAGCGCTGCGCGCCGAGGGCCTGCCGGCCACGGTGCGTGATGCGGTGCTCGCACGCGCGGCGAGGCAACCGCCGGCTGTGCGTGCGCTGCTCGACCTCGCGGCGATCGTGCCGGCGCGCATCGAGATCGGCATCGTCGACGAAGTGCTGGCGCCGACGCCGGCGGATGTGTCGGCCGCGCTCGCATCGGGACTGCTCACCGCCGACGGTCGCTCATACGCATTCCGCCACGAGCTGGCGCGGATCGCCATCGAGCAGGCCTTGTCGGCGCCGGTGGCCGCCGCGCTGCACGCCAAGGTGCTGGCCTGCCTGGAGCGCCGCGGCGAACACGGCCTGCCGATGTCGCGCCTGGTGCACCACGCCTCCGGCGCCGGCAATTCCGCCGCGGTGCTGAAGTACGCGCTGCACGCCGGCGATGAAGCCGCCTCGCACGGTGCGCACCGCGAAGCCGCATCGCTGTACGGCACCGCGCTGGCCCATGCCGACGCCCTGGCCCCGGCCGAGCGCGCCGACCTGCTCGAACGCCATTCCTACCAGTGCTATGTCATCGACCAGAGCGATTGCGCCATCGAAGAACGCTTTGCCGCGCTGGCGATCTGGCGCAAGCTCGGCGACGTGCGCCGGGAAGGGCTCACCCTGCGCTGGTTGTCGCGCCTGAGCTGGTTCGGCGGACGCAAGCGCGAGGCCGAGGAGTACGCCAACCAGGCCGTGCAACTGCTGCAGGACCAACCCGAGGACGAGGCCTATGCCTGGGCGTTGAGCAACCGTTCGCAGTTGTACATGCTGTCCGGCCACACTACGGAGGCGGTCGCCTGGGGCGAACGCGCCATCGAATTGGCCCACCGCGTCGGCAGCGACGAGGTGCTGACGCATGCGCTCAACAACGTCGGCACCGCGCGCTACATGATCGGCTTGCCGGACGGCAAGCCGATGATCGAGCGCAGCCTGCAGATCGCGCTGGCCCACGACTTCGAGGAGCACGTCGCACGCTGCTACGCCAACCTGGTCAGCACGGCGGTCAAGACCCGCGACTATGCCGACGCGGAGAAGCAGATCGCCGAGGCCATGCGCTACTTCTGCGCGCGCGACCTGGACTCGTGGTCCAACTACATCCTGGTCTGGCAGGCGCGACTGGATTTCGAGCGCAGCGATTGGGACGCCGCCGCCGACATCGCCGGACGCCTGGTCACTACGCTCGACGTAGCCGTGGTCACACGCATCTGCGCGTTGGTGGTGCTGGCGCGCGTGCGCCTGCGCCGTGGCGACCCCGGTGCGCACGATCTGCTGGAAGAAGCCACTGCACTCGCACATCAATCCGGGGAGTTGCAGCGTCTGGCACCGGTCGCTGCCGCGCGCGCCGAGGAAGCCTGGCTGCGCAACGACGGCACGCCGGTCGACGCCATCGTGCTGCAGGCCTGCGCCCTGGCCGAGGAGCGCCAGGACCGGCGTGCCCTCGGCGAGCTCCGCTACTGGTGCCTGCACCTGGGCCTCGCGCAGGCCGGGCCGGAAGACACCGAGGAGCCTTATGCCCTGCAGATCGCCGGGCATTGGCGTGAAGCGGCAGACACCTGGCAACGCCTGGGCTGTCCCTACGAGCGCGCCCTCGCCCTGCTCGAAGGCGACGAGTCCGCGATGCGCGAAGCCGTTGCCGTCCTCGAATCGCTGGGCGCTTCCGCCGCGGTCAAACGCTGCCGCGAGCACCTGCGCGATGCGGGCGTGCGTGGCCTCGCCCGCGGTCCGCGCGCCACCACCAGCGCCAACCCCGCCGGGCTGACCGCGCGAGAACTGCAGATCCTGTCGCTGCTCGCGCAGAATCTGACCAACGCCGAGATCGCACGACGGCTGGTGCGCTCGGAAAAAACGGTCGATCACCACATCTCGGCGATCCTGCGCAAGCTCGACGTGCGATCACGCGGCGAGGCAGCGGCGATGGCCGGGCGATTGGCATTGGGCGCGCCTGCCCCGGAACGACCCGCCGCAGGCCATCAGCGTCTCGATTCGTAGCGAGGCTGGGCGAGTTCCCGCCGCATCGGAATAACGGGCCACCGAGGCGCGTCATCGCCAGACTTCGCTTCGGTGGCGCCTCGAAGTGGCGCCTTGAACCGGGAACCTGAGACACTCGCGCTACTTCATGGGAAGCGGGGGATGCATGAAGGGACACCTCGCTTTGGCTGTCGCGCTGGGCACGCTGGCGACGGCCTATGCCTGTTGGCATTGGATGACTCCTGCCGAAAGGACCGGTCCCTCCGCCGCGTTTGCATCGGCAGCAAGCGGCTCGGTGCGCGCGCAGTCGGCGACCACGCTCCAGACGCGGCACTACGCCATCCGTTCGACCGCTACGCCGTCGCAGACCGCGCAGGTAGCCACGGCCGTCGAAAGCCTGCATGACGCCTACATCGCGTTCTTTCCAGACCTACCCGTCGGCTCAGGCGATACGAAACTGAAGATGGTGCTTTACCGGGACCAGAGGGAGTTCAAAGAAAACAATCGCAGCCGTCCCTGGGCCGAAGCGTATTACCGGACTCCCACCTGCTATGCCTATTACGCCGACGGCCAGCCCAACCCGTACCACTGGATGGTCCACGAGGCGACGCACCAGCTGAACCGTGAAGTGGCCAGGTTCAAGCGGACGCAATGGATAGACGAGGGCCTGGCGAGCTACTTCGGAGCGAGCCGGATCGAACACGGCCAACTCCTGCCGGGA
>DATDBD010000367.1:0-5443 GCA_036525015.1 Lysobacter sp. | reverse complement strand
GTGCACGTGGTGCGATTCGACGATGTCGCAGTCCCATCCCGGCAGCGCCGCCGCGGCACGCTCGACCAGCTCGTTCAGCACCGCCACGCCGAGGCTGAAGTTCGCCGCCCACAGTAACGGGATACGCGCGGCGGCGGTCGTCAGGGCGTCGCGCTGCTCCGACTCCAGGCCCGTGGTCCCGGATACCAGCGCGGCCCCGCGCTCCTCGCACAGCCGCAGGATCGCGCCGAAACCTTCAGGAAGGCTGAAGTCGATCGCGGCATCGAATTCAGGCGCCCCCGACAGTTCGGCTACGGCGAAATGCGCGACGCCATCGACCACGCGCTGCGCCGGTTGCGAGCGCGACACGGCCGCCACTACGACCAGGTCGTCGCGCTCGCCCGCGAGTCGCAACAGGGCCTGGCCCATGCGGCCGGAGGCGCCATGGATCAGCAGGCGGACGGGGGTACGTGCTTCGTTCATGTGCGCAGGCTACCGGCTGACGCCGTCGCGCGACAAGGGAAGCATCGCTCCGGAGCCGTCAGGCGACGGCGTCGGCGTCGGCTTCCTTCTTCAACCGACCCAGCACCTGGTGCATGGCGTTGTCGAAGACAGTGTCGCCCTCGCGCAGTTGCACACGCCCAAGCTTTGCCAGCGCGGCCAGTTCTTCGGCCGATGCCACCAGCAGCCGGATCCCTCGGCGGTTGACGAACAGCAGGCGCGAGGAGATCGGGCTGATCCACGACACCTTCGCCGGCTCGGTACGGCCGGTCTCGGAGGTCAACTGCAGCCAGGTGCCGACCTCCAATGCGCGCATGCGTTCGGCCATCGCCGGGTCGTAGTCGAGCCCGGCAGTCGCGTCGACGACGGACAACAACGGTTCGGGCTGCGTGGCCGCTACCGGCTGGGCCGGGCGCTCGGGCAACTGCGCGGCACTCGCCGAAGCCTCGTCGCCGATGACCAGTTGCTCCAGCGTGCGTTGCATCGTAACCAGCGCGCTGTCGGCCGAATCGCCGATGCAGCCCGAGCTGGCCATGATGGTCTGCAACACCGCGCGATCCAGCGCCGGCTGCCGCTCCAGCGGAACGCCCAGCTCGGCCATGTCGTAGGCGGCAAGCAGGCCGGCGACCGCGCGCAGCGCATCGCCGTAACGCGGCGAGTCCTTGCCTTCGCGCAGGATCACTTGGGTGAGGTGGTGCCCGACGTAGTGCGTGACAAAATCGTCCAGGGCGGGAGGCAGCCTGCGGTCGCCACGGCAGTTGAGCAGGTCCACCGAGGCCTCGACACGGGCCTGCTCCAGCCGCTCGCGTCCACGCTGCGACTCGGCGGCACGCTTCTCGGCCAGCTCCACCCGCTTGCGGTGCTGGTCCATGAAGGATCGCAGCTCCGTCTCGAGCGTCTCGAAGATCGCGATGTCTTCGTTGAACTCGGTGACCAGGCGATCGATCGTGGTCTCGACACGATCGAGCAGTTCGCGTTCCTGCGGGCCGTCGCCGTGGTTGCCCTCGCAGGCCTCGGCCACCGCGTTGAGCAAGCGCCGCGCGGGGTGCCCCTTGTAGAGGAACATGCGGCGATCCTTGACCGCCACCTTCACGTAAGGCACCAGCAGGCGGCCGATCTTGCGGCGCACGTCCGGTTCGAAGTCGCGGTCGTCCAGCAGCACGTCGAACAGCATGCCGACCAGGTCCAGCGCATCCTCATCGTGGTTGGACAAGTGCACGCGCTCTCCGCCCAGGCCGAGGCGCCGTGCATTGGACAACACCTCGTTGCGCAATTGCTCCGCCAGAGACTGGCGGCCGTCGCCGATCGCCTGATCGAGGCTGCGCGGCGGCTCGCTCTGCATCAGCGACAGCACCGACATCACCTCGGCATCGCGCAGTCGCGGCGCTTCCGGACCCGCCGGCGTCGTCGGGCCACCGGTCACGCGGGTTCGCCAGGATTGCAACAACCCCACCAGGCTGGAGAACAGCGTCTGGTCGGCCGGTGCCGGGGTCGCGTCCTGCATCGGCCCGGATGCGACGGCACCCGTTGCCATATCGGGAGGTTGCGGCGCAGGAGCAGGCGGCGCGATCGGCACCACCGGATCGAGTCGAGGCAGGATGCCGGCAGCCGCGAGTCGCTCGTTGGCGCGGTCGTACAGGTTCTTGAGTGCGTTGCCGAGTTCGCGCTCGAAGAACTTGAAAAGCGCGATGTGCACGCTGGCGGAGAGTTCCGTCCCGCTGACGGCACTGCGCATGGCGCAGGCGAGCGAGGCGGGACTGATGGGATTGTCGGCAGGCGTGATGGCCGGGCGTTCGAGCAGCGAGGCCAGGCGAGCGTCCAGCCGCTTCAGGGCCGCCGCATGCAGTCGCGTCAGACCGTCGATCATCTGCTCGTCGGCCAGTTGCTGTTCCAGCGCGGCCTCATCGACGAGGCTGAGTTCCACGGCGCCTGCCTTGGCCTTGGGGCCCATTCCGGAAATGCGGCGGAACCCTTCGATCAACGCGTGCTCGAAACGCTGTAAGACCTGCGTGCGGGCCCGACGCAGGTCGCGCAGGGCGGTCAGTTCGGCGCCCTCGCCGCCCGCCGTGCTGCGGTCGAACAGATAGTCGTCGACACGGCGCAGCGCCGAGTCCAGGGCGGGAACCACGTGTTCGAGCGAGATCTGTTGCATGCCGGCGAGCAGCAGGCTTGGATCCCGGGCCCCCAACATCGGTGTTTCTTGCAGGCTAATGGTCATTTGGGCGCGCGCAGTACGTCCGGTGCCATGCTAGCCGTCTACCCCCATGGCAATGGTTGATGGCCGTCAAAGTCGACTCGCCGGTCATCCCTAATAACGCGCCGTTTGTCGCCACAGGGTGTCAACCTGTGACGCGCAACGCGAATACCTGACGAGACTTACGACGTCATCCGATCCCAGAAGCCCTTCACGCCGTCGAGGAAGGTCGACGCTCGCGGCGAATGCCGACGCGCGCCATCGCCTACGAAGGTAGCCTCGAACTTCTCCAGCAACTCGCGTTGCTCGACGGTGAGGTTGACCGGCGTCTCGACCACGACCCGGCAGTAGAGATCGCCCGGCGCGCGACTGCGCACCGACTTGACGCCCTTGTCGCGCAGGCGGAACAACTTGCCGCTCTGCGTTTCCGCAGGGATGCGCAGCTCCACGTCGCCATCGAGGGTCGGCACTCGGATGGAATCGCCGAGGGCGGCCTGGGAGATGCGGACCGGCACTTCGCAATGCAGGTCGTCGCCGTCGCGCTGGAAGATATCGTGCTCGCGCACGCGCACTTCGACGTACAGGTCGCCAGGAGGCGAACCGGCGGGACCGGCTTCGCCTTCGCCCGCCAGGCGGATGCGGTCGCCGTTATCGACGCCGGCCGGAATCTTGACCTGCAGGGTCTTGGTCCGCTCGACGCGCCCCTGTCCATGGCAGTCAACGCACGGGGTCTGGATGGTTTTGCCGCGTCCGCCGCAATGCGGGCAGGCCTGCTGCATCGAGAAGATGCCCCGCTGGAACCGCACCTGGCCGCGACCGTGGCAGGTGTCGCAGGTCTCGAGCTTGCCGTCGGCCGAGCCACTGCCGTTGCAGGTATCGCACTCGTCGAGGGTCGGGATTTCGATCTGCTTGTCGATGCCGGCGACTGCTTCCTCCAGCACCAGCTCCATGACGTAGCCGATGTCGGCGCCGCGACGCGGTCCGCGCGCGGCACCGCCGCCGAAGATGTTGCCGAAGATGTCGCCGAAGATGTCGCCCATATCGGCGTAACCACCGCCGCCACCGCCCATGCCGTGCTCGAACGCGGCGTGGCCGTGCTGGTCGTAGGCGCGACGCTTGCCGCTGTCGGACAGGACCTCGTAGGCCTCCTTGCATTCCTTGAAGGCGGCCTCGGAGGTCGCATCGCCGGCATTGCGATCCGGATGGTATTTCATCGCGCAGCGACGATAGGCCTTCTTCAGGTCATCGTCGCTGGCGTCGCGGGCCACGCCCAGGACTTCGTAATAGTCGCGCTTGCTCATGGTCGAAATCGGATGTTGAGGACACGTCCCGGTCGTTGTCGAAAACAGAAGAGCAAGGCCACTGCCCTGCTCTTCCGTGCGTCGTCACCGGGTTGCGATTCCGGCCTGCTTACTTCTTGTCGTCCTTGACTTCGGTGAACTCCGCGTCCACCACGTCATCGGACTTGGCGCCACCGGCCGCACCGGCAGGACCGGCCTCGGGGCCGCCCGGCTGTCCGGCCGAGGCCGCCGCGAACAGCGACTGCGCAGCCTCTTCCAGCGCCTTCGACTTGGCCTCGATCTGGGCCTTGTCATCGCCCTTCATCGCCGTCTCCAGTTCGGCGATCGCGCCCTCTGCACGGCCGATCACGTCGCCCGGCACCTTGTCGCCGCTGTCCTTGATGGCGCTGCGCGCGGTGTGGATCAGCGCGTCGGCGTGGTTGCGGGCCTGGACAAGCTCATGGAACTTGAGGTCTTCCTCGCGGTGCGCCTCGGCGTCCTGCACCATCTTGGCGATCTCCTCCTCGGACAGGCCCGAGCCGGCCTTGATCTCGACCTTCTGCTCCTTGCCGGTCTTCTTGTCCTTGGCCGACACGTGCAGGATGCCGTTGGCGTCGATGTCGAACGACACCTCGATCTGCGGCATGCCGCGCGGCGAGGCGTCGATGCCGGTCAGGTCGAAGCGGGCCAGCGACTTGTTGTAGCGGGCCTGCTCGCGCTCACCCTGCAGCACGTGCACGGTCACGGCCGACTGGTTGTCCTCGGCGGTGGAGAACACCTGCGAGGCCTTGGTCGGGATGGTGGTGTTTTTCTCGATGATCTTGGTCATCACGCCGCCCAGCGTCTCGATGCCCAGGCTCAGCGGGGTCACGTCGAGCAGCAGCACGTCCTTGACGTCGCCCTTCAGCACGCCGCCCTGGATCGCCGCGCCGACAGCCACGGCCTCGTCCGGGTTGACGTCCTTGCGCGGCTCCTTGCCGAAGAACTCGGTGACCGCCTGCTGCACCTTCGGCATGCGGGTCTGGCCACCGACCAGGATCACCTCGCCGATGTCGCTGGCGCGCAGGCCGGCGTCGTTGAGCGCGATGCGGCACGGTTCGATCGTGCGCTTGATCAGGTCCTCGACCAGCGCTTCGAGCTTGGCGCGGGTCAGCTTGATGTTGAGGTGCTTCGGACCGGAAGCATCGGCCGTCACGTACGGCAGGTTCACCTCGGTCTGCTGCGCGCTGGACAGTTCGATCTTGGCGCGCTCGGCCGCGTCCTTCAGGCGCTGCAATGCCAGATGGTCCTTGCGCAGGTCGATGCCCTGGTCCTTGTTGAACTCTTCGACGAGGTAGTCGATGACGCGCTTGTCGAAGTCTTCGCCACCCAGGAACGTGTCGCCGTTGGTGGACAGCACTTCGACCTGCATCTCGCCGTCGACGTTGGCGATCTCGATGATCGAGATGTCGAACGTGCCGCCGCCCAGGTCGTACACAGCCACCTTGCG
>DATDBD010000366.1:0-7543 GCA_036525015.1 Lysobacter sp. | reverse complement strand
CGGAACGGATTAAGCACAACCGTGCAACAAAGCAGCCCCATTGCGAGCCATCCTGCCGTGACCAGCCCGGAGCGCGTCGCGCCAGCCGCCCAACCGGCGGCGAGCGCATGGACCGTGACCGATGGCCACGCCGGCAATCGTCGCCAGGCCGAGGCGCTCGCCAATGCGCTCGGGCTGGCGGCTCGCGAGTGGTCTCTGCAATCGCAAGCGCCGTGGCGCTGGCTGGCGCCACGAAGGCTGCCGGGGGCGCGGCGTGCCTTCGGCGAAGAATTCGCCGCGGCACTGCCGCGTCCGCCCGCCGTGGCCATCGGATGTGGCCGTCAGGCCGCCCTGGCCACGCGCCTGTTGCGTGCCGGCGGCGCCCGGGCCGTGCAGATCCTCGACCCACGCCTGTCCACGCATCACTGGGACCTGGTGATCGCGCCGCAGCACGACGGGCTCCATGGCGACAACGTCATCACGATGTTCGGCAGCCTGCATCCGGTCGACGACCTGTGGCTGGCGGCAGCACGCCGCGAGTTCGCCGCGTTCGCCGCCCTGCCCGCGCCACGCACGGCGCTGCTGATCGGTGGTCCCAGCGCGAATGCGCGCTTCGACGACGCCATGTTCGAAGCGCTGCTGGCCCAGGCCGAGCGGCTGGTGCGCTACGAAGGCGGCAGCATTTTGGCCACCGCGTCGCGGCGCACGCCGGCGACGGTACGTGCGCGGCTGCGCGACCGCTTCGCGCCATTGCCCGGCGTGTTGTGGTGCGGCGAGGAGGACGGGGCCAATCCCTACGCCGGACTGCTTGGCTGGGCCGACCGCATCGTCTGCACCGCCGACTCGGTCAACATGCTTTCCGAAGCGGCCGCAACACTGGCGCCGGTGTTGGTCGCGGGCGCCGAACGCATCGACGGACGGCCGCGACAATTTTTGGACAGCCTGTACGGCCTGGGTCGTGTGCGCTTCTTCGATCTGGCGCAGGACGACGCCCTCGTCGCTGCCTCGGCGTTGCCAATGGACGTGATGCCACTGCGCGAAACCGCGCGCGTCGCCGCGCTGGTGCAAGCCCGTCTGGACCTGCCCGGTTAGACCTGCCCGGTTAGACCTGCCCGTTTAGACCTGCCCGTTTAGACCTGCCCGGTTAGACCTGTCCAGTTAGACCTTGCGCCTAGACCTGCCCGGTTAAGGCTCTTCGGCGAAATCCAGCCCCTGCGCCCGTGCGGACAGGCGGATGGCGGCGCGCGCCGCGTCGATCCGCTCATCGCACGGAACCCGGCGCGGACGACGATCCAGCGTGCAGTCGAGCCCGCGCGCCAACAGCAGTGCGTGGGCATCGTGGAGGGACCCCGCCACGGCCGCATCGATCTGCGCGGCCTCGCGTGCCGCCTCGATCAGCCCGGGCGTATTGCGGGGCAACAGCAGCGCGGGGTTCGCGTTCGATGCGCGCAGCACCACGGTCTGCAGCAGGAACTCCAGGTCGACCAGCCCGCCCTCGCCCTGCTTGAGGTCGAAGGCCGCCGCGTCGCTGCGATCCAGTTCGGCGCGCATGCGACGACGCATCGACACGACGTCGGCGTTGAGCGCGGAAATCTCGCGGGCGATGGACAGCGTCTGTGAGCGCACGCGCTCGAACTCCTCGCACAGCGACACGTCGCCGGCGACGCCGCGCGCGCGCACCAACGCCTGGTGTTCCCAGGTCCAGGCGCGGGTGCGCTGATAATCGGTGAAGCTGGCCAGGCTCGATACCAGCAGGCCCTTCGCACCGTCCGGCCGCAGTCGCACGTCGACATCGAACAGGCGTCCCGCGCCGGTGACGGCACCGAGCAGCGCCACGATCTTCTGCGCCAGACGAGCAAACCAGCGCGATGCCTCCAGCGGCCGCGCGCCGTCGGAGTGCGCGCCTTCGCCCTGGGGCGTGTCGTAAAGAAAGACCAGGTCGAGATCGGAGCCGAAGCCCAGTTCCTCGCCGCCGAGGCTGCCGTAACCGAGCACCGCGAAGCGGGCGCCAGGCACACGTCCGTGCGCGGTCGCGACCTCCTGCTCGGCCAGGGCAAGCACGCGCATCACCACGCCGTCAGCCAACCAGGCCAACTGCTGCGCGCTTTCGACCGCCGGCTGGCGACCGTCGCGCACGGCCATGGCAATGCGAAAGCTCAGGGCCTGGCGTACTTCGTTCAGCTCCTGCAGCGTGGCCTCGGCATCGCCATCCTCTTCCTCGACCGACGTGCACGCCGCGATCAGCGCCTCGCGACCGGGCAACGGGCCCACCACGCGGACATCCAGAAGCTCATCGAGCAGCAGCGGATACGCCGCGAGCCGTTCGGCCAGCAGCGCGCTGCGAGACACCGCCTCGACCAGGCGCGCCAGCGCGGCGGGCTGCTCGTCGAGCAATGCCAGGTAGGCGCTGCGCCGGAGGACGTTTTGCAACAGCGCGAGCAACCGTCGCAGCGCGAGCATCGGTTCGGAAGATTGCGCGGCGGCGTTGAGCAGCGCAGGCAGTACGCGATCCAGCCGCGTGCGCGCCTGGTCCGACAGCCCACGCACGCCCGGGCTACGCGCCAGATCGCGCAGCAGGCCGTCGGCGGCCGAGGCCTCATCGAAACCGGCCGCCGCCAGCACGGCGCTGTCGCCGCTGTCGGGCAATGCGCGCCAGTAGACGGTCAGCTCGTCCGCATCGGTAACGCGTCGGCGCGGCGCCAGCAGCGCTTCGAACTCCGCCGTGACTCGCCCGCGTTGAGTATCGAGCTCGTTGCGCAGCGATTCCCATCCAGAATACCCCAGCGCCACGGCGATGCGCGCGCGATCCTCGTCGCTCCCTGGCAACGCGTGTGTCTGCGCGTCGCGCAGCATCTGCAGGCGGTTTTCCAGGCCGCGCAGGAAACGATATGCGTCGGCCAGTTGCGTGCCCGCCTCCTCGCCGACGTGGTGACCTTCCACCAGCGCCTGCAGCGTGGGCAGCAGCCTTCGCCCGCGCAGCGCCGGCTCGCGGCCACCGCGTATCAACTGCAGGGCCTGCGCGAGAAACTCGATCTCGCGAATACCGCCGGGCCCCCGCTTGATGTCGTCCGCCAGTTCCTTGCGCGCGACCTCAGCGCTGATCGCCGCCTTCATCGCGCGCAGGCCATCGAGTGCGCCGTAATCGAGGTAACGCCGATACACGAACGGCCGCAGCATCTCCAGGAAGCGCTCGCCTGCCTCGATGTCGCCCGCCACCGGCCTCGCCTTTTGCCAGGCGTAACGCTCCCAGTCGCGGCCTTCATGCTGGAAGTACTGTTCCATCGCCGCGAACGACCAGGCCACGCGGCCGGCATTGCCGTACGGACGCAGGCGCAGGTCGACGCGATGGCAGAAGCCGTCAGCCGTCATCTCATCGAGCAGCCGGGCCAGTTGCTGGCCCAGCCGTGCGAAATAGGTTTCCGCTGCCAGCGGCCGCTCGCCGTCGGACTCGCCGTCATGCTCGTAGGTGTAGACGAGGTCGACGTCGGAACTGAAATTGAGCTCCTCGCCGCCGAGCTTGCCCAGCCCGAACACCACCAGGCGCTGCTCGCGGCCCTCGCGATCGCGCACCACGCCGTGGCGCTGCACGAACTCGGCTTCCAGCGCCGCCAGTGCCATATCCAGGCAACGCTCTGCCAGGCGCGTGCTGCCGGCCAGCGTGTCGTCTACATCATCGAACCCGAGCACATCGCGCCAGATCAGGCGTGTGGATTCCGCGGCCCGATAGCGGCGCAGCAGCGCCGGCCAGTCGCTGCGCACGGACGGCTCCAGCAACGGCGGCTGCATCGCGCTCGCGCCGTGGTCGGCGATCAGTTTCGACAACAGGGTCGGCTGGCGAGCCAGCGTGTCGATCGCGAAGTCGCTGGCGACGGCCACGCGGCGCACGCGGTCGGCGACGGTCTCATCGTCCAGTATCCATCCCGCTTCGCCCAGGGCATTGCGCAGGCGCGACAACGCACGCGTGGGCAACGCACCCCGCGCGAGCGGGTGAACGGCACTGTCCTTCAGGTCATCGTCGCTGCGGCTCATCGGCGCCATTCTGGCACGGCCAAAAGCAGACGGCCGCCTCGGAGGCGGCCGTCTGGCTGGAGCGATGAAGCGATGTTTGAACGATCAGTACTGCACGGCGCGCGATGCGTTGACGCGGCCACCGCCGAACTCGCTGTCGTTGCCAGGCTTGCCCAGGTCGTCGGAGGACGCACGCAGGATCTTCTCGACTTCCGAAGGCGACATCTCGCCGCCATGCTTGCCGATGATCAGCGCGGCCACGCCGGAGACGTGCGGGGCGGCCATGCTGGTGCCGGCCGTCCACGAGTAGTTGTTGGCGATCCCACCCGGCACTGCGGCATAACCGCTTGGTGCAAAGACCAGGTCGAACACCCAGCACGGGCGCGTGATTCCCGCCACGGTGCAGTTCTCGTCTCCAGGCAGCGCACTATCACCACCAGGGCCCGCGAACGAAATCGCCGACTGGCCGTAGTTGGAATAGCTGGCCAGGTAGTCGAGGTTGCCCGAAGGATCGACCGCCCAGCCGATCGGAGCGGTCGCCGCAATGGCCAGCGCACCGGGCAGCTCTGCCGGGAATGCACGCAGGTTGGCGCGATAGCAGCCGTCTGCATCGCACAGTTCGACGCCCGAGTCGTGGTCGAGATCGCGCCCGTCGTTGCCGGCGGAAACGATCGTCAGCGCGTTCTGCGAGCGCGCGTACTTCACCGCACGCTTGGTGGCGTTGACGAGTTCGGCCACTTCGTTCGCGCCGGGGCCATTGACCGGAAGGCCGCCCCTGACACCCAGGCTCATGTTGATCACGTCGGCGCCATGGTCGGCCGCATAGACGATGCCCTGGATGATGCCGCCGAAGTCGCCACCCCCGGTCACGCCCGACAGCACCTTGACCGCCAGGATCTTGGCCTGTGGAGCGACACCGATCGTTCCGACGGCGTTGTCCGCCGCTGCAATGATGCCGGCGACGTGGGTGCCGTGATTGAAGGTGCCAACGGTGTTGTGGCAGACGCCCTCGCCAGGTACGAACGAGGTCGAATCCGGCAGCAGGTTGGCGGCGATGTCGATGTGCTGGCAGGCCACGCCGGAGTCGAGCACGGCGACCACCGTGTCAGCACCGCGCTGCCCCTGGTTCCAGGCGCCGGCCACGTCGATGGCGGCGCTGCCCCACTGCAGGTCGAATCGGGGGTCGTTGTCGCCCGATGCCGGCGGGTTGTTGAAGTCTTCCACCAGCGACGACTCGGCCTTGGGCACGTCGAACTGCAACGCCAGATCGGAGACTGCCGAACGCACGCCCGGCACCTTGCCCGCGCGCGCAGCGAAGTCGCTGCGGTTGGACTCGACGATGGCCACGCCGATCTGCGGCAGGCGCGCGGTGATGGTGCCACCGGCGGCTTCCACTTTGCGCGCGAGTTGCCCGTCAAACGAAAGATTGTTGGCCGTGACCACAAAGGTGGCCGCCTGGGCCGATGCAGCGAAACCGATAGTACCCAGTGCCACAGTAATGGCCCGTGCAAGCTTGCTCATGAAATTGCCTCGTAACATGGATGTTTGAAGGCGCGGTCCCTGTTCCCCTTCGATTTCGAACCGGGACGGATATGCGCACCTTCGTGCATGCATTGCGCGGGCCAGCGTCGAATCAGCACGTTATAACGCCCAACCATCGCTCATATCAGATGCCCCCCGAGAAATACCGCTCCCCCCCGAAAACGAGGTGGGCCGGCGCGTTCGGCAACATTCTGGATCGCACAAAGCGCAGACGGCCGCCCGAAGGCGGCCGTCCAGTGATGCAATCGAAACGATTCGGTCGGCGATCAGAGTTCCACGGCGCGCGCCGCGTTGACGCGGCCGATGCCGAAGATGTCGTCGTTGCCCGGCTTGCCGAGATCTTCGGAGGACGTGCTGAGGATCTTCTCGACCTCACCCGGTGACATTTCGCCGCCGTGCTTGCCGATGATCAGCGCGGCCACGCCGGAGACATGCGGTGCGGCCATGCTGGTGCCGCCTGCCCAGTAGTAGTTCACGACCGTCGGGCTGGTATAGCCACCGGGTGCAAACACCATGTCGAACACCCAGCAAGGCCGGACCAGGCCGCCGACGAGGCAGTTCTCGTTGCCCGGGTAGGAGGTGTCCCCGCCGGGTGCGGCGAACGCGATCACCGACTGGCCATAGTTGGAGTACGAGGCCAGGTTGTCGTACGAGGTCGTGGTCGGAGCCGTGGCCCAACCGATCGGCGCCGTCGCCGAGATCGCCAGCACGCCGGGCACTTCCGCCGGGAACGCCTTCAGGTTGGCGACATAGCAGCCATCGGTGTCGCAGATCTTCAGGCCGCTGTCGTGGTCGAGGTCGCGCGCGTCGTTACCGGCGGAGGCGATCACCGTCGCATTCTGGCTGCGTGCGTATTGCACGGCACGCTTGATCGCGTTGACGAGTTCGGCAATCTCGTTCGCGCCCCTGCCATTGACCGGGATGTCGGCGCCCAGGCTCATGTTGATGACATCGGCGCCATGATCGGCGGCATAGACGAGGCCTTCGATCAACCAGGCGAAGTCGCCACTGCCGGAGGACGACAGCACCTTCACCGCCAGAATCTTCGCTTCCGGCGCCACGCCGATCGTGCCGAAGGCGTTGTCGGGCGCGGCGATGATGCCGGCGACATGGGTGCCGTGATTGAACGTGCCGGGGATGTTGTGGCAAACGCCTTCGCCCGTCGCGAACGAGGTCGAGTCCGGCAACAGGTTCGGCGCGATGTCGGGGTGCTGGCAGACCACGCCCGAGTCGAGCACCGCCACGATCGCGCCGGCGCCCCGATACCCCTGGTTCCAGGCACCGGCCACGTCGATCGCCGCGCTGCCCCATTGCAGGTCGAAGCGGGTGTCGTCCTCGCCCGATGCAGGCGGATTGGCGAAATCGGCCCCTGTGTCGGCGATTGCCTCAGGGATTTTGTATTGCATGGTGAGGTCTTGCACCGCCGAGCGGACCCCGGGAATCTTCGACGCACGCGCGGCGAAGCCTGCATCGCTGGACTGGACGAGGAGCACGCCGATCTGCGGCAGTCGCGCGGTGATGGTGCCGCCCGCGGCCTCCACCTTGCGCGCCAGCTGCGCATCGAACGAAAGGTTTTTCGCCGAAACCACATAGGTGGCGGCTTGGGCTGATGCGGCGAAACCGATGGTGACCAGGGCCACCGTGATGGCCCGTGCAAGCTTGATCATAGGAATTCCTCGAAGCAACGTATGGATGAAAGCGCGCACCACCCCGGGGCTGCCCCTGCGCTTTCGATTCGAGGATTGCCCGCGCGTGCTGCGGCATGCCTCTTGCCAAAGACATACGCAGCGCCGGGGAGATTCAGGCCGCTGCTCTAGCCACGTTGCATGCCAGCCCGTGCGTCGCTTCGAGGTACGCCGACCAACGGCACCATGCAAAAAGCGCGCAAATAAAAAGCCCGCCCCGGTCGAACCGGTTGCGGGCCTGCTCCCTCCCCCACGTCGGGATGCGAGTCGATCGTGAAGGAACCGTTATTCGGTTGCACGCTGCACTGCAAAAGAGAACTGGACAGTTT
>DATDBD010000365.1:0-2868 GCA_036525015.1 Lysobacter sp. | reverse complement strand
CGCCTGCAACTCCACCGCTTCGACGGCGAGCGACGGCAGCGACATCGAGCGCTGCATCTGCGCCCGAACCACGCGCGGAAAATGATCCTCCAGCACGGGCCTGACCCTCAGCTCCGGTGCAAGAAGGCGGCACACACCTTCCAGATGCAACAACGCGCGTCCCAGCAGACTCAGTTCCGGCGGCGAGCGCAAACCGCAGGCGGCGCCGATGCGGGTCAGGTCCAGCATCAGGCGGCCTTCCGAATAGCCTTGCAGGTCCGCATGCGCCGCGTAGCGCGCAATCATCTGGCCTGCCTCGCGCAGGTAGCGCTCCTCGTCGAAGTCCTCCAGACGCGTGCCCAGCGCGATCACTTCCTCGATCGCATCGTCGCCGCGGCCGTCGATCGCCGAGAACATCAGCTTGAGCAACCGCAAGCGCTGTCGCGGCGGCACGTGCACGACCATGCCGAGGTCGAAGATCCCCATCCGCCCGTCGGCGGTGATGAGCATGTTGCCCGGATGCGGGTCGGCGTGGATTTCGCCGTGGACGAACATCTGGTCCACATAGCCGCGCAACAGCGATTCGCACAACCGCTCCAGCAGGTACTTTGGCAGGCGCTCGCGCACCGAGGCCTCGGGCTGCACGCCGGTGATCAACTCCATCACCAGAACCCGCGACCGCGTCAGTTCCCACACCGGCTTGGGCACCAGCAGGTCGGGGTACTCGGCCAGGTGGTCGGAGAAGCGTTCGAGGTTGGCCGCTTCCAGGCAATAGTCCAGCTCGGCGATCAGCGCCCTGCGAAATTCGTGCACCCAGTCGGTGAAGCGCACACGCTGACCCAGGCCGGTGGTGTGGTCGACGCCACTGGCGATCGACTCCAGCGTCGCCAGGTCATGGCTGACCTCCTCGGCGATGCCCGGCCGTTGGATCTTCACCGCGACCACGCGGCCATCGAGCAATCGGGCGCGATGCACCTGCGCCAGCGAGGCCGAACCCAGCGGCACGGTGTCGAAGCTCGCGAACCGCGCTTCGACCGATTCCCCGAGTGCACTTTGGAGTTGCGCCCTGATCTGCGGCCACGGCGTCTGCGTGACCTGGCTCTGCATGCGCGTCAGCGCGGTCAGATACGCAGGGGGCACCAGGTCGGGCCGGGTCGACAGCGCCTGTCCGAGCTTGACGAAGGTCGGACCCAGCGCCTCCAGGTCGTCGACGAACTGATCGGGCCTGTGGTCGGCGGATCCGGTCTCGATCGCCACGTCCAGCGGCACGCGCAGGTCCCATCCGGTGAACATCCCCGAATGGCGATACTTCACCAGGAAGCGGAGGATGCGGCTGGTACGGGCCAGTTGTTGGCCGGTCGGGTTCATGGGCCCTCTTCGCCGCGACGTCGGATGTGCCGTTCGCGTGAAGGCCAAATTGCCCTGACGGCCGTGAAGCCGGTGTTGTTCGCGACGGGACAGCGAGCCGCCCCCGGAAGCGTTACCCGGTCGGCGTGCCGTCGATCTTCTTCAGCACCTTGGTGGTGCCCAGCACCTCGATGTGGCCGCCCTCGGCGTTGAATCGCGAGATGTCCTCGGCGATCCGGTCGCTGGCGAATCGCTTCGCGTAGGCGCCTTCGAACTTCAAAGGCCCGTCCGAGCGTTGCGGACGCGCCTTGTTTTTCTGCGTTTTCATTTCTTCTCCGATACGACCCAACGCTACGGCTTCATGGGGATGAGCGAAGCGCGCAACCCACGGCCATCCAGCAACTCGCGCACCCGCTGCTCGACTTTCGGCAGATCAGCGAGGCTGGTGGGAGCAAACAGCGTGTAAGTAGGGCGATCGTCGGATCCACGACCGCTTCTGCCCACCGTGACGTCCGTGGATTGGCAAGCGCGGATCCAGATCTCCCGCAGCGCGGCAGGGCCGATGCTTTGACCGATGCCCAAGGTGAAGCGGAATACGGCGACTTGATGGCTCATCGGCACTCTCGTTGTATGCCAGATCGAGTATGCGCCATAACCGGGATGAACGCGTGACCGATGCGGCAATCGCAGCCACTCAGCGGCGCTTTTCGCGAGAAAAATCGGTTTTTCCCGGGATATCGGAGTAATATCGCCTCGCTCCACGATTCTCTCGCGTCTCGTCCGACGACCTATTGTCGCCCGCTGCGCCCCGTACACGCCCCGGCCCCTCCGACAGGCTGGCAACGAGGAGCGCCCGTTTGGGCTTTAGCACCTGCAAGCTCACCGCAAAGGTGGGCGCCCATGAATTCCGCCTGCGCGCCCTGAGTGACCTTCAACAGTATTCAGACGAAGACGGCGCGGGCGATCGTGCCGGAATCTCTTCGGCGCAATGGAGCCTGTTCGGCCATCTGTGGCCTTCCGCAAGGGTGCTGGCCGAGGCCATGAGCCAGTTCGCCGTCGCCGGACTTCGCGTCCTGGAAATCGGATGCGGTCTTGGCCTGCCCAGCCTCGTGCTGAAGCAGCGCGGCGCCGACGTGACGGCCAGCGACCATCATCCGCTCGCCGAGGAGTTCCTCGAGTACAACAGCGCGCTCAACGGACTCGGGCGGATCACCTATCGCGATCTTTCCTGGGGCATACCCGAGCCGGCTATGGGCCACTTCGATCTCATCATCGGCAGCGACGTGCTCTACGAACGCGACCACGGCGCGCTGTTGAGCCGAGTGGTGCTCAGGCACGCCGCTCCCAACGCCGAGGTCGTCATTACCGATCCGGGAAGAGGATTCAGCGCACCCTTCACCCGGGCGATGCAGGCACAGGGTTTCGCCTGCACGACGTTGACGACGCCAACGCGCGATAACTCCCCGCTCCGCATTCGATTGTTGAAGTTCAGGCGATCGCCCGAACTGGTGGCGCAGCCGGCATGACCACGGAGAAGCGCTC
>DATDBD010000364.1:0-4414 GCA_036525015.1 Lysobacter sp. | reverse complement strand
TGCTGGCGCGGCCGCTGGTGGGCGCGGCCGGCGCGCTGGTCGCGGTGCTGATCGTCGACGGATTGCACTACTTCACGTTCACGGCGCCCAAGTTCAATCACGACGTGGTGCAACTGCCGTTCTGGGCGCTGGCGGGCTATGCCTGGTGGGCGGCGCTCAAGCGCGGCCGCCTGCTGCACTGGCTGCTGCTCGGCTTCGCCATCGGCATGGCGCTGTGGGCGAAGTATTTCGTCGTCGTGCTGGCGGTGCCGCTGGCGCTGTTCGCGCTGCTCGACCGCGACGCGCGCAAGGCGTTTGCGACGCCCGGTCCCTATGTGGCCGCGGTCGTCGCGCTGATCGTCGCGGCGCCGCATCTCATCTGGCTGGTCGCCAACGATTTCCTGCCGTTCGCCTACGCCGATGCCCGCGCGTTGCATTTCAAGGGGCCGCTCGACTATGTGACCAGGCCGCCGAAGTTCCTGCTGTCGCAGCTCGGCTTCCTGGTGCCTGCGCTGCTGATCGCGGCGCCGTATCTGCGCCGCGACGTCAAGGCTCCGGAGGGCGCGGCTTATTCCGCCGACGCCTTCGACCGCCGCATGGTCACGCTGCTGGCCTTCGGCCCGGTTGCGACGGTGGTGGCGCTCTCGCTCGTCAGGGGCCGGGACACGGTGCCGCTGTGGGGCTATCCGCTGTGGCTGTTCCTCGGCCTCTGGATCGTGCTCAACGCGCGGACGCTCGACCGCGTCACCGTCACCCGCATCGCCGTGGCCTGGGGGGTCGTGTTTGCCGTGATGGCCGCGGCGTTCGTCGTCGCCTATGACGTGCTGCCGCGCACTCGCGACCGCTACATCGCCGTGCTGTTTCCCGGCGACAGGCTCGGCGAAACGATGTCGCGCCGCTTTCGCGCGATGACCGGCCGGCCGCTGCACTATGTGATCGCCGGCATGTGGGACGGCGGCAACATCTCGCGCTACGCGCCGGAGCGTCCGCGCGTGCTGATCGACGGTCGGACGGGCCGCGCGCCGTGGATCGATCTCGGCGACTTGCGCGCCAAGGGCGCGGTCGTGGTCTGGACCGGAGATTCGCGGACGCTGCCGCTGTCTTACCGGATGTTCGCCGACGAGGCGGAAATCCAGCCGCCGTTCGCGCTGCCGATGCGGCTGGGCAAGGGCAGCGTGACGGTGAACTGGGCGGTCCTGCGTCCGAGGCCGGTCGTGGCCGGTGCGTGTCCCGGATGCGGTGTCGCGCCATAAGCGATGGCGTGAAGCGGACGTAGCGCGAGCAGGCCAGGTTCGACGCGAATGGACCCATCTCGGACCTCGGGCCGCATATAATCTTGCGGTGGTGAAGCTGGTTTCAGCCCCTATCAAAGCACTCGTCTGAACCGATACGATCCCGCCTCCTGAGCCTGAGGGCGGACATGAGGCGACGGGATTTTCTCGGTGTTCTAGGTGGTGCAGCGGCAACGTGGCCGCTCGCCGCGCGCGCGCAACAGGCCGATCGTGTGCGGCGTATCGGCGTGCTGCTTCCCGGCTCTGCGGACGATGCGGAATTTCAAGCCCGCGTCGCTGCGTTCCTGCAGGGGCTGGCCCTCCTGGGCTGGAACATCGGCCGCAACCTGCGCATCGACATTCGCTGGGCCGGAACCAATGCAGCAGAAATTCGCCGGCATGCGGCGGAGTTGGCCGCGCTCGCGCCCGACGTCATTCTGGCCCATGCCACGTCGACCGTGGGGCCATTGCTGCAAGCGACCCGCACCGTGCCGATCGTGTTCCCGTCCGTCGTCGATCCGGTCGGCGCCGGCCTGATCGACAGCCTGGCGCGGCCGGGCGGCAACGCCACCGGCTTCATGACGTTCGAATACACCATTGCCGGGAAATGGCCCGAGTTGCTCAAGCAGATCGCCCCCGGCGTGGCGCGAGCGGCGGTGCTTCGCGATGCCACCGTGGGCTCCGGCACCAGCCAGTTTGCCGTCATTCAAGCCGCGGCGCCGTCGCTCAGGCTCGAGGTCAATCCGATCAACGTCAGCCATGCGCCCGAGATCGAGCGCGCCGTCGCAGCCTTCGCGCGCGCTCCGGACGTCGGCCTGATCGTGACGGCGGGCGCATCGGCGCAGCGTCATCGCGAGCTGATCGTGACGCTTGCGGCCCGGCACAAGCTGCCCGCAGTCTACAGCCAACGCGCCTTCGTCGCCGGCGGCGGCCTGATGTCCTATGGGCCCGATCAGACTGACCAGTACCGGCAAGCGGCGGCCTACGTCGATCGCATTCTCAGGGGCGAGAAGCCGGGCGATCTGCCGGTGCAGGCGCCGACCAAGTATCATCTTGCGATCAATCTCAAGACCGCCAAGGCGCTCGACCTCACCGTGCCGCAGTCGCTGCTCGCCAGCGCCGACGAGGTGATCGAATGATGTCGCCTGTTGGCAGTGCGCCCCGAAGGCGCGGATCACTAGTGGAGGAGGATTCCACCCAGAGAGTTGTCGATTGATCTGGTAGCTGACGAGCGGCTCGGCCGGGTAACCGGTTGGGCTGGAGCCTCGTGACAAAGGCCGCTTTAGGCGGCTGAGCAATCCGGCGGGCCGTAACGTGAGTGAAGCCTGAGCAGGCCTCGAAAGTGACAATGTGGATGCCGACCCTCCTGCCATTTGGGGAAGGCCGCGCGAGCGGGGAAGTAATCGACAGACGCACCCGCTCGATCCACCGGGGTAGTGGGCACGGCACGTCGGAAAGGTGGTCCGGGTAATCGGGGGAGACCCGTCACGTGCGAGGGTAGCGGCCTCAACGTCGCGACAGGCGGCGGCCATGGCGGGAATCGGACAGGGTCGTAGGAGCGTTGATGCTGGGTAATGCCGGCGGAGCAAAGGGCCCTGGCTTCTGGTGCGCTTTCGAAGATGGGGAGGTGAGGGTGATTGGCGATGAGCCTCGCAACACCTGAAAAGATCAGGACCCTTCAGAGAAAGCTGTATTGCAAGGCGAAGGCGGAGCCTGCCTTCCGCTTCTACGTGCTCTACGACAAGATTTATCGCGCAGACATTCTCCACCATGCCTATGCGGTGGCCCGCGCCAATGCGGGCGCACCGGGCACGGATGGAATGACCTTCGCGGCGATCGAAGCGTTGGGCCTGGAAAGCTGGCTGGGGGGCTTGCGCGAGGAACTGATCTCGAAGACGTATCGGCCCGATCCGGTGCGGCGAGTAATGATACCGAAACCGGGTGGAGGCGAGCGACCGCTCGGCATTCCAACGATCCGGGATCGAGTAGTCCAGACCGCCGCCAAGCTCGTGCTGGAACCGATCTTCGAGGCGGACTTCGAGGACAATGCCTACGGCTACCGCCCCGTTCGCGGAGCGGTGGACGCAGTCAAGGAAGTGCACCGGCTGATCTGCCGGGGCTACACCGACGTGGTCGACGCCGATTTATCCCGCTACTTCGATTCGATTCCGCACGACGAGCTTCTAAAGTCAGTAGCTCGTCGCATCGTGGACCGGCACGTGCTCCGGCTGATCAAGCTGTGGCTGAAGGCGCCGATCGAGGAACGGGATGATAGCGACGGGACCCGGCGCATCGGTGGTGGCAGGAGCAACACGCGCGGCACGCCGCAGGGCGGCGTCGCGAGTCCACTGCTCGCCAACATCTATATGAACCGGTTTCTGAAGTACTGGCGGCTGACCGGGCGCGGGGAAGCGTTCCGTGCACACGTCATCGCGTATGCCGACGACTTCGTTATCCTCAGTCGCGGATGTGCGGCCGAGGCACTGGCGTGGACGAAGTCGGTGATGACGCGGCTCGGGTTGACACTCAACGAGGCCAAGACCTCGTTGAGGAATGCTCGGCAAGAACGCTTCGACTTCCTCGGCTACTCGTTCGGACCTCACCGTTACAAAGCAAACGGTCTTTGGTATCTGAGCGCAAGCCCGTCCAAGAAGAGTGTGCAACGGTTCAAGACGAAGGTTGGCAATCTGCTGGTGCCTGGCAACAACGATCCGTGGCCTGAAGTCCGCGACACGCTGAACAAGTCTTTGCTCGGCTGGTCGAATTACTTCTGCCACGGGACGCGCCGATCGGCATTCCGCGGCGTTGACCGATACGTCTATGAGCGCGTGCGCGACTTCCTCGCCAGACGGCACAAAGTGGCAGGGCGTGGCACACGGCGGTTCTCCCTTGACGTGGTCTATGGGGAACGCGGTCTGCTGCGTCTCGAACGCCTGCCACTCCCGGCCCCGCTGTGTGCCTCGCGGTGAAACCAGTCGGAGAGCCGGATGCCTTAATCGGGCAAGTCCGGTTCGATGAGCGGGGGTGGGAAACGGGGCGTTGCCGAATGGCCCAAGCTACCGCGCCCATCCTCGACTCTACCGAAGCCGACCTCAAACAATGTCCGTTGTCATGTCGGCTTTCGGGGACAAAACGGACTACTTGTACTCAGATTGAGAATTGTC